>JACRLM010000041.1 GCA_016235255.1 Nitrospinota bacterium
AAATTCTACAGATTCTGAGCCTCACAATGTTCGAGAAAACCCCGTTGGATCAACTGCTTGCGGAAACTGTCATAAACGGATTTCAGCCGGTTTCAGACAATCAGCTGTTTTTGTTCGACTAACGTTGGGACACTAGTGATGCACATTGGAAACGTAATTCTCAAGTCCCCGGCCGTCATGGCGCCAATGGCGGGGCTTTCGGACCTGCCGTTCCGCCGGATCGTTATGGAATACGGCGCCGGGATGGTGACCACGGAGCTTATCAGCGCCAATGCCCTGGTCCGCGAATCGGCGAAAACTTTCGGCATGTTGCCTGTGGAGGACGAGCCACACCCCAACGCCGCCCAGATTTTCGGCGGCGACGTTGATGTCACCAGGGACGCCTGCGTGATCGCGTCGGAAAAGACCGCCTGCGACATCATAGACGTGAATTTCGGCTGCCCTGTGAAGAAGGTGACAAAGTGCGGGGCGGGCGCGGCGATGCTAAAGGACGTTGAAAAGGCCGGGCGCATGGTGGAGGCGGTGGTCATGGCCGTCCGCAAGCCGGTGACTGTGAAAATACGCGCCGGATGGGACATGAACTCCGTGAACGCCGTGGACATGGCGCTCGCGCTCGAACAGGCTGGGGCCGCCGCCATCACCGTCCACGCCAGGACCGCGTCGCAGGGGTATTCCGGAACGGCTGACTGGAATGTTATCTCAAAGGTTGCCGGCATTGTAAAAATCCCGGTGATAGGCAACGGCGATATCGTCACACCGGAAATCGCCCTCTGGCGTCTTTCCGGTTTCGGGTGCGCGGCGGTGATGATCGGCAGAGGGGCCTTGGGGGCGCCATGGATTTTCCGCCAGATCAACGAACTGCTTGCCTCCGGCTCATATTCAAGGCCGGGCGCGGCGGAGGTGATGGAGGTTATGTTGCGGCATCTGGACATGATGATCGGGGCTTCCGGGGAAATACCGGGGGTGCGCAGGATGCGCGCCCACCTTGGCCATTACACGCGCGGACTGCCGTCCGCCTCCCGTCTGCGGGACGCTTTCATGCGCGCGGCCAGCCGGGAGGACGTTGCCCGCATCGCGTCGGAATACCTTCTTGCGGCGGTGAATCACTGATGAGTTTTTAACGACAGAGACACAGAGAAGAAAATTATTTCACTGTGCCGTCTGGGATGCTCTGCGCTTCGCCGGCAATAAACCAAGGCGCTATTGTTGAAAGATTAAGTATTCCCCCTCATCTCTGTGCCTCTGTGCCTCCGTGCCTCTGTGGTTTAAATTTCCGCATTCTTCGCTTCCATTATGAGATACCGATTTTTCGGTAGTGTCTCAGTTTGCTCTTTGATGTCATGCTGAGCAACGCGAAGCATCTCCATATTTTTGTTATTTCAAAGGGTACTAAAAGGAGATTCTTCGGCTTCGCCTCCAGAATGACAAACTGAGACACTACTGATTTTTCGCCTCCATTACGGCCAATCTTTGCTATCCTATCTAATCGAAAGATCAACGCTCCGGCGAAAGGTGAATGATGAACAGGCATATTTTCAGGGAATACGACATCCGGGGGATCATAGACCGCGATTTGACCCCGGAAGCGGTCACCGGCATCGGCAAGGCCTTCGGGACCACTGTGAAAAGGAACGGCGGCAAGACCGTTTCTGTCGGATACGACGCGCGCCATTCGTCGCCGGGGCTCCATAAACACCTGACGGACGGGATACTTTCCACCGGGGTGGACGTGGTGAGCATCGGACTTGTGCCCACTCCCCTGCTCTACTACTCGTTGTACCATCTGCATACGGACGGCGGGGTGATGATCACAGGATCCCACAATCCGCCGGAGTTCAACGGATTCAAGCTCAACCTTGGCAAGGGCTCCATATACGGCGCCGGGATCCAGGCGTTGGCGGACCTGATCGAAAAGAGCGATTTTGAGACCGGCTCAGGCTCCATCAAGACGGTGGACGTGATCGCCGAATATATGATGATGGTGAAGGACAAAATCAAGCTGGACCGCAAGGTCCGGATCGTTGTGGACGCAGGCAACGGGTGCGGCGGCATTTTCGCGCCCAAACTGATGCGCGACCTGGGCTGCGAGGTGACCGAGCTTTTCTGCGACGTGGACGGCACATTCCCCAACCACCATCCGGACCCGACGGTGCCGAAAAACCTGAAGCATCTAATTGACAAGGTGCGCGAAACGGGGGCGGAGGCGGGCATCGCCTATGACGGCGACGCGGACAGGATCGGCGTGGTGGACGAAAACGGCGGCATACTTTTCGGCGACCAGCTTATGATGATTTTCGCGCGCGACATCCTCAAGCGCAAGCCGGGCGCGGCGGTGGTGTATGACGTGAAATGCTCGCAGAACCTCACCGACGACATCGCAAAGCACGGCGGCAGGCCGGTGATTAACGCCACGGGGCACTCGCTTATCAAGGCGCGGCTGGCGGCGGAGAAAGCGGAGCTTGCCGGCGAGATGAGCGCCCACATATTCTTCAAGGAGGATTATTACGGGTTTGACGACGCCATATTCGCCACGGCGCGGTTCGCCCGGATCATGTCGCAGACGCCGATGAAGGTGTCGGAATTCCTGGCGGACACGCCGAAGGTGCACAACACCCCGGAAATCAGGGTGGACTGCCCGGACGACGTGAAATTCGGCCTGATAAAGGAGATCACCGCCCATTTCAAGAAGACCCGCGAGGTGGTGGACATAGACGGGGCCAGGGTCAATTTCGGCGACGGGTGGGGGCTTGTCCGCGCGTCGAACACCCAGCCTGTGCTGGTGCTCAGGTTCGAGGCGCACAGCGTTGCGCGGCTTGAAGAGATAAAGAAGGTGTTCCATGAAAAACTTGTGACGTACCCGGCGATGCGAGGGACGCCGATGTTTTAGGGGCCTGACGGATGTTAAAGCCCCGTCCCGAATCGGAGATATTCTTCAAGCGCGTCAGGAGCAAGTCGCTTGTGTTCACGATCGTCATGGCGCTCGGATGCGCCGTGATAACGATGCGGTTGTGGCATTTGCAGGTGATCCAGTACGCCACACTGGCAAGCAAGGCGGAGAACAACCGGATCAGGGAGCTTTCCATAGACGGCCTGCGCGGCAAGATACTCGACCGCAACGGCGTGACCCTGGTGGACAACCGCCCATCGTTCCAGCTTTCCCTTATTCCGGAGGACATAGACGATCCCAGGCAGGCGCTTGACTACTTGAGCTCGAAAATAGAAATTGACCAGCAGGCGGCGATCAAGGAGATAGAGTCAGTCAAGCCTTTCCAGCCAGTGGCCCTCAAAAGGGACTTAAGCCGCGAAGATGTGGCCTTCGTGGAGGAGCGCCGGATAAACCTTCCCGGTGTGTTCCTTGAAATCAAGCCGATACGCAACTATCTTTTCGGAGAACTTGGAGCGCACGCCCTCGGCTACCTTGGCGCAATCTCCGAAAGCCAGCTTTTAAGCCGTGAATTCGCCAAATTCTCCCGCAACGATTTCATAGGCCAGGCGGGAGTGGAAAAGCTTTATGAGAACGGGCTTCGCGGCTCCAAGGGGATGAAAAGGCTGGAGGTGGACGCGGCGGGGCGCGAGATGAACCATCTGGAGGACATAAGCCCGAAAAGCGGCTCTAACCTTTACCTGACCCTGGACTACGACGCGCAACTGGCCGCGGAGAAATCTTTCGAGGGGCATATGGGGGCCGCGGTGGCCCTGGATCCGTCCACCGGGGAAATCCTGGCCTATATTTCCAAACCGGCGTACGACCCGAACAAGTTCGCCTATGGAGTAAACCCGGCGGACTGGAAAGCGCTCACCGATGACGAATGGCATCCCCTGCAGAACAGGGTGATCCAGGGGCAGTATCCGCCGGGATCCACTTTCAAGATCATCATGGCCCTGGGGGCGCTGGAAGAGGGAGTGATAAACACCTCCACCACCGTTTTCTGCCCCGGGTACTTCAACTTCGGCAACCGCGCGTACAGGTGCTGGAAAAAGGAGGGGCACGGCCATATGAACGTGCACACGGCGCTGGTGCAGTCGTGCGACGTGTTCTTCTATACGATGGGCATGAAGCTTGGGATAAACAGGATCGCAAGCTACGCCAACATGTTCGGACTTGGCGCGAAGACCAACCTCGGGTTCACCGGGGAAAAAGCCGGCCTGATCCCGACGACACAGTGGAAAGAGAGGGCGCGCAAGGAAAAGTGGATGCTCGGCGAAACGGTCTCCTGCGCCATTGGCCAGGGATATGTGCTCACGACACCGTTACAGCTGGCCAGGATGATCGCCGCTGTGGCCAACGGCGGCTCGCTTGTCCGGCCGACGATAGTGAAGACCGGCGACGCCGGCCCAAAGGAGGCGGAACGCGCTCCAATATCCCCCCAGAACATGGACACGGTCCGCCAGGCGTTGCGTGGAGTGGTTGCCGAGCCGCACGGGACGGCGTGGGCGCTCAAGGACGGGCCGTTTGAATACGCCGGCAAAACGGGGACAGCCCAGGTGATAAGGATGAAGCAGGGAGAGGTGGTGAAAACGCGCGACCAGGAATTGCGCTACAAGGATCACGCGTGGTTCGTGGCCTTCGCCCCTTTTGACGATCCGAAAATAGCCGTGGCCGTGATATCCGAACATGGCGGGCACGGCGGCGAGGCCGCGGCGCCCATAGCAAAGGCAATAATGGACGCATATCTGGGAAAGCTCATCGAGGCAAAAAAACCGGCGGCGGAGCCGGAAAGCAAGGAGGAATCCTAGGATGGACGGGCGTTACCTCGAAAGAAGCGCGACCCGCAACTTCGATTTCACCACCCTTGCGCTGACCATGACCCTTTGCGCCATCGGCTTCATGGCGATATACAGCGCAAATATGCAAAGCGATTCGGCCAACCTGCAGGGGATGTATATCCGCCAGGCCGCCTGGACCTTGTCGGCGATGGTGATAATAGGCGCAATGATGTTCGTGGACTACAGGACGATGGAAAGGCTTGCCTATCCTCTGTACTGGATAGGGGTGCTGTCACTTCTGGCGGTCACATTTTTCGGCAAGACTGTCAGCGGAGCCCAACGCTGGCTTTCCCTTGGCGGACTGAACGTCCAGCCGTCGGAATTCATGAAGATCGCGGTGATTCTGCTGGTGGTGCGGATCATAGACGATATGGAGAGGGAGACAGACCTGACGCTTTGGGACCTTCTCAGACCTGCGGCGTACGTTGTGGTCCCTTTCCTTCTGGTGGCCAAACAGCCGGACCTTGGAACGGCCATGATCTATTTCATCATACTCGCGGGGATAGCCTTTTTTGCCGGGATAAACAAGGGGACATTGCTGCGCATGGGCGTTGCCATCGCGCTTTTCCTCCCCACGTCATGGATGTTCCTCAAGCCATACCAGAAAAACAGGCTTTTGACTCTCCTTAATCCCGAGGAGGATCCGATGGGCAAGGGGTATCACACCATCCAGTCGAAAATAGCGATAGGCTCCGGCGGCCTTTGGGGCAAGGGGCTTTTCCAGGGGACGCAAAGCAAGCTTAACTTCCTGCCGGAAAAGCACACCGACTTCATATTCTCCGTCATATCCGAGGAGGTCGGCTTCATCGGCTCGCTTGTCATACTTTTCATATTTTTCCTGCTTATCATGAGGATCGTGGACGTGGCCATGACCTCGCGGGACAAGGGGGGAGCGCTGCTCGCCGCCGGGGTGGGCACAATGATCTCGTTCAATTTTTTGTACAACATAGGAATGACCCTCGGCATCGTCCCCATCGTGGGGGTGCCGCTGCCTTTCATATCGTACGGGGGCTCCGCGCTTCTCACAAACGCAATCGGGGTGGGGATCGCGCTGAACGTATCGTTCAGAAGGTTTTCCGTTGATTAGCGGGAAAACCGCGTTCGAACGCGTCCTTTCCAGAACGCGCAAGCCGTCGTCTTACCTGGGGACGGAGAAAAATTCCGTCCGCAAAGACCACGCCGCCGTCCGCGCATCCATCGCATTTGCGTTCCCGGACCTTTACGACATTGGCATGTCCCACCTGGGGCTGAAAATACTGTACGACATCGTAAACAAGCGGCCCGATTTCGCCGCCGAGCGCGTTTTCGCCCCGGACACGGACTTCGCCGAGGCGATAAAGGCCGAAGGCCTGCCGCTCATGTCGCTGGAGACGAAGACTCCGCTGCCGCAGTTCGACATGATAGGTTTCACGATACCGTATGAACTTTCATACACCACCATCCTGTGGACTCTCGACCTTGCCGGGATACCGCTTCACGCGGCGGACCGTGGCGAAGGACATCCGCTGGTGATCGGAGGGGGGGCGGGCGTTTACAATCCGGAGCCGATAGCGGAGTTTTTCGACCTGTTCTACCTTGGCGACGGCGAGGATGGGATAATTCAGCTCATGGAGGCTGCTGCGGACACGAAAGGGGCGCCGCGCCATGAACGTTTGAAAAGAATGGCCGATATCCGGGGCGTCTATGTCCCGTCGCTGTTCGACGTCTCCTATGAGCCGGAAGGCGGTGTGAATAATATAACCCCGCTTCTGGCCGGCCACGCAATGGCGGAACGGGTGTTCCTCCCTTCTCTGTCGCAGTCCCCCTACCCTTTCGACCTTGTGGTGCCGTTCGGCCAGCCGGCGCACGACAGGCTCAACGTGGAGATAGACAGGGGATGCGTCCAGGGTTGCCGCTTCTGCCAGGCGGGGACCACATACCGCCCGGCGCGGGAGCGGACCCCCGCCGAAGTGGAACGGATAGTTGACGAGGCGATCCGCCGAACGGGCTACGGCGAGGTGTCGCTCACGTCACTTAGCGCCGGGGACCATTCGCGCATCGGGGAACTGCTCACCGCGCTCATGGACAAATACGAGGGGGAGCGGGTTTCCGTCTCTCTGCCGTCGCTGCGCCCCGCCACGTTGACGGACGAAGTGATCCACCAGGCCGGAAGGGTGCGCCGGGGCGGCTTCACCATCACGGCGGAGGCCGGCAGCCAGCGGCTGCGCAACGTGCTGAACAAAAAGGTGACCGACGACGACGTTATCCGGGTCGCCTCAAGGCTTCTGGCCGAAGGCTGGAGGTCGCTGAAACTTTATTTCATGATCGGGCTTCCCACGGAGACGGACGAGGACGTGGAGGCGATTTACACCCTCGCCTCGCGGCTGGCAGTTTTGAACGTTGAAGGCGCCCGATTCATGAACATAAACGTGAGCGTGTCCAACTTCGTGCCAAAGGCGCACACCGCTTTCCAATGGCACGGGCAGGACGATATCGAGATGCTACAGGAGAAAAAGAAGCGGCTTTTCGAGATGATCCGGCGCAACCGCCGCATCACCCTCAAATGGCATGACGCGCGGATGAGCCAGATTGAGGCGGCGTTCGCCAAGGGGGACAGGCGCCTTTCAAAAGTGGTGGAGACCGCGTATGCCGAGGGCGCCAGGCTGGACGCATGGACGGAACATTTCAATCACGGCAGGTGGCTGGAAGCTTTCCGTAAATGCGGGCTGGACGTGAAGTTTTACGCCAACCGGCAAATCGGCCTGGACGAAACACTGCCATGGGACCACATCGCAACAGGGCTTTCCAAAAAGTATTTCCAGCGGGAATGGAAACTGGCCCGGCAAGGGGTGATGACGGAGGATTGCAAGACAGGCAAGTGCATCGGTTGCGGGCTGGACCCCGATGTATGCTTCAAGGCGTATGAGACCGCGCCGTTGCCTGCGGCCAGGCCCAAGGCGGCGGCAGAAGTATCCGGGCTTCGCTTCAAGTACAGACTTAAATTCAAAAAGGTTGGGCTTGCCCGCCATTTCTCCCAGCTTGAGTTCCAGAACATAATCCAGCGCGCCGCGCGTATGGCCGGATTGCCCATGGCGTATTCGCAGGGGCACAATCCGCATCCGAAGATATCTTTCGGCGCGGCGCTGCCGGTGGGGCTGGAGAGCGAGGCGGAGGAGATGGGAATCGAGCTTGCGGAGAACATGGCGCCGGACGCCGTGGCCCGTCGGCTTAACGGGTGCATGCCGGACGGGATAGAATTCACCGCCGCAAGGTTCGCCATGCCAGGGGAAAAGTCCATCAGCGAATCGGCAAAGGGATACGTTTACCTGCTGCGGTTTGGCGAGGGAGTGACCGCCGAAGCGTTGCGCCAGCGGACGGAGTGGTTCAACGCCTCCCCTTCCATCGAGGTGGAGAAAGCGCGGGAAAAAGGAGTGAAGCGGTTTGACATAAAACGGCTGGTCGAAAAACTCGAACCGGGCGATGACACACTTTCGGTAACGTTCACGGTGAACCTCGCCGCAGGGGGCTCCGCCCAGCCCAGGGACGTGGTCCACGCGCTGTTCGGCGAAAGCGCCGTCGAATGGAGCGGTGTGAAGACAGGGAAACTGGAAGGATAAGGCGCTGCTGGAAACCTATGCGCTCACCGTCCAATATAGGATGGCGTCAACTTCAAACCCAGTCCATGCATGATGGACATTATCGTCGACCAGCGGGGATTTCCCTCCGGAGTCAGCGCTTTATATAAAGTGTCGCGGGAGATATTTGCATTCTTGGCCAAAGAAACGATTTTGACGTTCCGCGCGGCGATATAATTCCTCAACGCGGCCAGAAAAACCTTCTCACTTTCCTCCATGGCCAGCTCAAGGTATTTTTGAGCGAACTTTTCGTCCATCAACCGCTCGCGCAACCCCTCGTCATAACTTGCCGATGGGGGATGATTTTTATTTCGCTTCAACGGCGCGGGCTTATTATAAACTCTCATTTCTATTGCCTTGTCCTGCGTTTGTAATCATCAAATGCTTTGATTGCGTCTTCAATATCGCGTTGCTGGCGGCGCTTCGTTCCACCGCCCAATAAAAGAATGATTTTGCCGCTTATATTCCCAAAATAAATCCGGTATCCAGGACCTTTATTCAAAGCTACTTCGTGAACACCATCTCGTACCGGCCGGACTTTCCCGGGGTTTCCTTGCCGGATCCGCTCGATTTGAATATCAATCAGCGCCGCGGCCGCGCCGAGTGTCTTTAACCATTTTTCAAAAGGTTTATTTCCATGAATATCCTGATATACAAGAATATCGTAAACAGTCTCCTGCATAATATCCTCCATGATTTTTTGTTGTTTCATCCATATTCTTTTCCCTTTCTCTGTTTTTCTCGTTAATAATTGGTTCTCTCAAACGAGACGTCTCTTTTATTGTTATGCAGATTATATTCTACATTGTCAACGCCCACCCTTCAATTCTTTTTCTTCCCTCAACTGCCCGCAGGCCGCCAGTATGTCCCTCCCGCGGCTTTCGCGCACGATGGCGGTGCGGTTGTTCTTCATGAGTATCTCGCGGAACTTTTCCACCCTCCCCTCATCCGGCCGCTTATAGGGGAGCCCAGGGCATTCGTTGAACGGGATCAGGTTTATTTTCGAAGGGATGTCCCGCGTAAGCTGGCAAAGCGCCTCCGCGTCCCTGTCCGAATCGTTCACACCGGAGAGCATCACGTACTCAAAGGTGATCCGCCTGCCGCGCGGCAGGGGCCATTTTGCAAGCGCCGCGAAAAGTTCCTTTAACGGATATTTTTTGTTGATGGGCATTATCTGGCCGCGCACATCGTCCGTCACGGCGTTGAGCGACACCGCCAGCTTCACTTTGGGAAAGTCCCCCGCCAGGTCCACTATGCGCGGCGCCAGCCCCGCCGTGGACAAAGTGATTTTCCTGGCTCCGATGATCCCCTCGTCCCCTTCCGTCCACACGTTAAGGGCGCGCAGGACGTTTTCATAATTGTCCAGCGGCTCGCCCATCCCCATGAGCACCACGTTTGTCACCCTCCCCCCCGGCACGGCCAGGCGGGCGGCGATAAGCTGGTCTATTATCTCCGCCGCCGAAAGATCGCGGATAAATCCCCATTTGCCCGTGAGGCAAAAGCGGCAGCCAAGCTTGCACCCCACCTGGGTGGAGACGCAAAGCGTGGCCCGGTCATCGGCCGGGATCCAGACGCTTTCCACGGTGTGGCCGTCTTCGAGCCTGTGGAGGAACTTGATCGTGCCGTCCTCCGACACGGACCGGGCGGCCTCCTCAAGCTTTGTGACACGCGCGATTTGCGGAAGGGTCTCGCGGAACTTTTTGGATATGTCTGTCATTTGCGAGAAGTCCGCCACGCCCCGCATGAATATCCACGCCCTCATCTGCTTGGCGCGATATGGCTTCTCGCCGAGGGATTCCAGCCACTGCTGGGTCTCCAGCGCAGTCAACTGCTTCAAATCAATCCGTTGCATATGGCCTTAAATGCATGTAAATTACCTTTAATGTGAATTTTCGTCATATTTTAATAATCATTCTGACCAATTCCGTTATAAAATGAAACCCGATTCTTTGCCTGGGGACATAAAATAACACGAACAGAGGGGTAAGACGCCATAAAGCATGGCCATTCGATTTTTTCATGCAGCGGTCCTGTTGATGGCCTGTGGGACATTTTCTTGCGCCACATCGCAGGTGGACAAGGCCTTTGGCGGCTCGCTTCCGGCGGATGAAGAGACGAAAACGATCGCGGAATATTGCCAAAGCTGCCATGTCCACAGGGATTTCGCCGCGGACAGGCATATGGAGGAAATCACGGGCAAATATGGCGAGGAGCCATACAAGTCCGCGAAAAGCTGCAGGACATGCCATACTGTGAGCCGCAGCCTGATGGGGGCGGAGACGCGGCAGACACGTTTTCCCGAGGGACGAATGATAAATGAGTGACATCCAGTCGACGATAAGAGTGGGGATCATCGGCGCCGGTGACGGGGCCAACTCCCTGCTGGACGTCCTCGCCGACTACACTGAGGTGAAGATCGTGGGGATTGCCTGCCGCACCGCGGACAGGCCGGCGGTGGCCAAGGCCAAACGCATGGGCGTTGTGGTGTTTGACGATTACCGGGAACTGGCCGAATCAAAGGATATTGACCTTATCATAGACGCCTCCGGCAATCCGGACGTGGAGATGTTCCTGGCCAACCGCAAAAACTCCGCCTCGGACGTTCTTTCCGGCTACAGCACCCTGTTCCTGTGGCGGATGGTGGAGGAGCACAAGAAACGCCAGGAGGACATGTCCCGTTCCATGGCCGAGCAGGAGGCGCTGTACAGCACGGGGGTGATGCTGGCATCCGCCGCCAACACTGAACAGACGCTGACGCTTATCATGGAATCGGCCCTGATGCTCACGAACATGGCGGCCGGGACGCTGGCGCTGTACGAGGAAGAGCGCGGCACGATGCAGATAAAAGTTTCCATGGGCTTTGAGGGGCGCGCGTCCAACGTCAACCTGCAATGGAAAGTGCGCGCAGGCGGACTGACCGGGCGGATACTCTCCAACGAAAAACCGACGGTGATAGAAGACCTCCAGGCGGACAATACGTTCGACACCGACCCGCTGCAGAAGCTGGGCGTGCGGGCGCTCATCGCCACTCCGCTGAAGGTGGAGGGGAAGATCGTCGGCATACTTTACGTGGACGACTTCAAGCCCCGCAAGTTCTCCGAACGTGAAATAAACACGCTAAACCTGCTGGCCACCCAGGCCGCCGCCGCGATAGACAAGGCGCTGCTGCTGGAAAAGGCGGAGATAATGGCGGTCACCGACGAGCTTACCAAGCTATACAACCACCGTTATTTCATGCGGGCGCTGGAGCGGGAGACAAAGAGGGCGGTGCGCTACGGATTCTGCCTGAGCCTTTGCATGATAGACGTGGACCATTTCAAGAATTTCAACGACACCCACGGCCACCTGCAGGGGAACGTGGTGCTAAAGACCGTGGCGGAGATACTCGCCGGCACTGCGCGCGAGACGGACGTTGTGTCCCGCTACGGCGGCGAGGAATTCGCCATCATCCTGTCCCAGGCCAACGAGGACCAGGCTTTCTACGTTGCCGAAAGGATACGCCAGGAGGTGCAGAACCACCCGATAGTTGGAGGCGAAAAGCAGCCCGGCGGCAGGCTCACCGTAAGCGTGGGGGTGGCCACCTTCCCCACGGACTCGCATGACGCCATGGGGATAGTGGAATGCGCGGACAAGGCGCTGTACCGTTCCAAGGCCGTGGGGCGCAACGCGGTCACCGCGTTCCGCACAGTCAAGAACAACCCTTCCGTGCTCGACAGCAAGTACAAGGCCAAGCACTGACACGCCGTCCTGCTCCCTATATTTCACCGCCATCCCGCCGCAAACGCTTGCGGGAATCCGGCGCTACGGCATGATATACGGCAGATAGACCGACGCGGCGGCGCCCTTCCCTTCCTGCCTGTTCTGGATATCCAGCGATCCGCCGTGGGCGCGCACCAGGTGGAGCGTCATGGAAAGGCCCAATCCGGAACCTCCGTGCTTTTTCGAGAAAAACGGCGTGAACAGCATCGATATGGCCTCTTCGTCGAGCCCGGCCCCGTCATCGGCCACCTCCACCCTGATGAACCTTCTCCCGGCCCCCTGAGGGGCAAGCCGGGGAACGCTCCATGCCAGCGACGTGGTGATCGTCACCGTCCCCCCCGCCTCGCACGCCTCCACGGCGTTCTTGGCCACGTTCAGGAATATCTGGCGGAGCCTGTCCTCGTCCCCGGCCACCAACGGAAGGCTGGGGTCGTACACCCGCAGCACCTTTATCCCCTTGGCGGAGATGGCGGGCCCCAATATTTTCAGCGCGTCGTCGAGCGCGGGATAGATATTGACCGGATTTTTCGGAAAATCCTCCGGCTGGTTAAGGTTTATCAAACTTAATACAAGCCGGTTGATCCTGTCCGCCTCACGGATGATAAGGTCGGCGCATTCCTTCATTTCCGAAGCCGCCTCCGAACCGATAAGCTGGGCCGCGCCACGGATTCCGCCGAGCGGATTCTTTATCTCATGGGCGATTCCGGCGGCCAGCGTGGAAAGCTCCACAACCTTGTCCTGCGCGGCGACGAGCCGTTCGAGCGCCCGCAGGCCCGTCAGGTCGCGCACTATGACGGCGGTGAACCTGTTTGACTCGTCGCCGAAAGGAAAGGCCGACACGTCCACTGGGAACAAACTCCCTTTCCTGTTTTTGAGCATGGCCCCGTGGTCTGTACGTGAAACTCCGTCCCGCATCACCCCTGCGGCCGCATCATGGGCCGCGTCCCCCTCCGCCAGCACGGCGTTGAACGCCATTCCCTTGGCCTGGCTTATCGGCAGGCCTGTCAGTTGCTCCGCCGCCGCGTTTAGCCATTCCACCGCGCCTCCGGGGCCGATGATGATCACCGCGTCGGAGAAGGAGGAGAGGACGCTTTCGAAGAAATTAGGCTTTTCCAATGTTCAAATCCGCAATAAAAAAACGGCGGACACCTTTATGAAGCGTCCGCCGTTATAATGACACGAATGCGCCGCCAGGTCACAGCGCCGGATGTTCGCTCATCGCCTTGATGCGGGCGAAGCGGCGGTCCACCTCTTTCTGGAAGCCGTCGAGGATGTCCTTGTACGTCGGGGTGAGCATGTGCTTGGTCTTGCCCATGAGCTTGAGCCACTCGGTGACCGGGACCTTCTTCCCCTTGCTTTCCGGATCGTAGTTGAGCGTGGTGATCCCATGCTCCACTTCGTACAGCGGGAAGAAGTTGCAGTCCACCGCGGCCTGGCTCACCTCCTGGCCGATGTTGTCCGCGTGGCGCCAGTTGAGCGGGCATACGGAGAATATCTTCCCGAACACCATCCCCTCGTTCTTCGCGAAATACTGCGCCTTGGCAGCCTTGCGGATCAGGTCCTTGTACATAGACTCGGTGGCCGTGAACACATACGGCACATGGCACGCGGCGAACAATTGCGCCGAGTCCTTGTGCCCGAATTTCTTGCCCCGTCCCACCGTCCCTATGTTGGAGGTGGAGGTGGCGTGGCCTATGGGGGTGGTGAACGAAAGCTGGTGCCCCGTGTTCATATACCCCTGGTTATCGTACTCCAGGATTATCAGGTTATGGTTGCGGAACGCCGTGCCCAAGGCGGGCCCAAGGCCGATGTCCAGCCCGCCGTCGCCGGTGACCATTATGAAGGTGATGTCCTGGTCCTTGGCGATCTCCCCTCTGCGCTGCCGTTCCTTGTACATCTCCACAACGCCGGAAAGGGTCGCCGCGCCGTTCTGGAAAAGGTTGTGTATGTACGTCACGGCGAAGGAGCTGTTCGGATACCCGGTGGTCACCACCATGCCGCATCCGGTGTGCCACAGCATCACCACGAACCCTTCGATCCCCTTGAGGAAAGTCCCTATGTTCGGGAAAATGCCGCATCCCGGACATGCGCCGTGCCCCGGCACGATCCGCTGGGGCATGGCGGTAAGGTCCCGCTGCTTGACCCCTTTGACTTCCATCATCCCGGTCTTCTCGTCCCTGTAAACGGAGACGATGCCGGGGGACTGCTGTTCCTTGGTCAACGTGGCCACGCCGGGTACAGGCTTCCAGTTCGGGTCGCCCGGCTCCGCGCCGATATAATCGTAAGGTATGGCCACCCTCCCCTTGGACACAGCCTCGGAGGCCAGCCGGAACATCTCCACCGCGTCCTCGGCGAAAAAGTCTTTTCCGCCAAGCCCGTATATGCGGGAAATGACCATGGTTTTGTTGTCCTGGTCGTCCTTGAGCGCGGACTTCACCTCGTGGGCCAGCCTGCCGCCGTGGGCTCCATAAGAATCCGCCCTGTCGCCGACAACTATCGCCTTCACGTTCTTGAAGGTCTTGCGTATCTCCTCGGCCGGGAACGGGCGGATCACCGTCAGATACACCGCGCCGGCCTTCTTGCCTTCCTTGCGAAGCCTGTCCACCACTTCCATGGCGGTGTCCGCCGCGGAGTTTAGCACCATCACCGCAACTTCCGCGTCCTCCATCCGGTAGGTCTCCACTTGGCGGTATTTGCGGCCGCTGATCTTCTCGTACTCCTCGAAGACTTTCGGGATAACCTTCTCGGCGGCGGCCATGGCCAGCGAGAGCTGCTTTTTGTTGTTTATCTGGTCCGGATCGTTCATGTACGGCCCGATGGTGACCGGATTGGCCGGGTCCACCGAAACGTTCTGGGGCTTGAACGGCCCTATGAAATCCTGGACAGGCTTCCTGTCCTCAAAGTAATAGACGCGCCGCTTCTGGTGGGAGGTGAAGAATCCGTCGTCCGCCACGATCACCGGCAAACGCACGTCCTGGTCCTCCCCCACTTTCACCGCCGCGATCACCATGTCATAAACAGCCTGCGGATCCTTGGCCAACAGGACGATCCACCCCATGTCCATCACCGCGATAAGATCCGAATGATCCCCCCGGATGTCCAGAGGGCCGGACACCGACCGGCAGACCAGGTTTAGCACCATCGGATAGCGCGTGCCGGACTGCACCGGAAGCTGTTCAAGAGAATAAAGCAGGCCGTTTGCGGACGTGGCGTTGAACACCCTGCCGCCGGCCGTGGTGGCGCCGTAGCAGATGCCCGCCGCGCCGTGCTCCCCGTCCCCCGGAACAAGATGCACGTTGTGCTTGCCGTTGGCGCCCATCTCGTCCAGATACTCCGCCACCTCGGTGGAAGGGGTGATCGGATAGTAGCCCATCACGTGGAAATTCACGTGGGAAGCGGCCAGCGAGCTCATCTCGTTGCCCGAAAGGAAATCCACCACCTGCGCAGGCTTCCCGGCCTTCACGTCTTTCGCCTCGGTAGTCGAACTCATGCTTTAAAATCTAACCTCCAGTTTGTCCGGTCAGGCTCCCGCCGCGGGACGCATCGCGCCTCCCGGCCCGGAACCTGTCGCATTGTTAATCCGTGAAACCAGCCTCGATCACCTTGTGATCCACCTCATACTCCACCTTGGAGGAGAGCGCGTCGAACTTGCATATGTCCACGCAGCGCAGGCACCCCTTGCAATGCTTGTAATCTATCTTCAGCAGGGTCTGCGCCTCTTTGCCCTTCTTGTCCTTGGCCACGCCCCAAACAAAGCAGTAGTCCGGACATGTGATGTCACACTCGCCGCAGGATGTGCATTTGCCGTGCGACAGCACCGGGATCCACCCCGCGCGCGACACGGTCAGGTCCTTGTGGACCGAATTTCCGGCGGTGTGGATGACGCCTCCCATCGGCTGGTTCATATATCCGATCTTAGCTCCGTCCCGCCTGAAAGGCTGCAGGGGATATTTCCCGTCGTCCTTGAAGGTCTTTTTCTGGAACTCGGCGGCCCCCCTGTCGAACGTCTTGATGTTCGGCGGGATGAGGTTCGCGTATTTTTTGCCCAGATTCTTCTTTATGTAATCTTTCACCGCCTCCGGATCAATAAAGCCGGAAACGGCCGTTATCGCCCCCAGTATGGCGGTGTTCACCCGGGTCTTCTCCTCCACGGCGATACGCATGGCGTCTATCGTCACCACCGTGCCGCACGCAAGGCGCATCTTGTCCCGCGCCTCGTCCGGGCTCATGGAAGTGTTCACTATCACCGTGGTGTTCTCCCCCGCGCCGGATATGATTCCCGGGGTGTCCAGCATGGTCTCCAGGAATATGGCGAGGATGTGCGGCTCGGTCACCGGGCTGTTTATCCTCACATCCACAGACGGATCGCAAAAGCGGACGAACGCCTTGACCGGGCTCCCCTTCTTCTCCGAACCGTAGCTGGAGAAATTCGATCCGTTAAAGCCCATCCCCAAAACACCGGCCTCGCCGAGGATCTTGCCGGCCAGGTTGGCGCCGAATCCGCCCACCGACTCCATCCTCACCTCGAAAAAGCCGAGATCGTTCACAACTGGCAGCTTGGACGACATAAGAATCTCCTTTGAAACAGCAATGAGCGTCCGCCGCATAAAGCGGGCGCCTTTCCTCCCAAAAATGAGCGGTCATGATACCAGATTTTCCCGCGTCCACCACATAAAAACAAAGGACAACAGGTATCATCGGCCAAGGACTATCAAGCTCACATAAGGCCATATGACAATGGATCCTGACCCCATCGTTAAATGTTATCAAATAAGGTCTGCTGTGTCCCCATGAAAAAGATTCCCGCCATGTGTCAGTTTGTTCCTGGATGTCATGCCAAGCGTCAGCAAAGCGTCTCGAATTTCTTTAATTTCAGTTTGAATGAGATTCTTCTGCCTCACCCGGATTGATAAACATGGGATACCCCATTTTCAGCATTTTTTTCGTAACATTTCAAGCCATTAAATAGTATGATTTCCTTTGAACGGAATTTTGTTTTATAATTGAAACATTAGTTGTTGACCGACACAACTGCTTGCGGGGGAGCTTTTGAAAAGGAGCGTGGGAGAATTGGCTGCCAGTAACGCCGTGTCCACCGGCCGGATGAAAAGAGAGCTTGAAGAGCTCAGGTGGCGCGTCACCGAGATGGTAAGAATCGCCGAAGAGCGCACCAACGCGGAATCGGCCCTTTCCGACAGCGAGGCGAAATATCGCGACCTGGTCCATTCCATATCCGAATACCTGTACAGCGTACAGTTCACCAACGGCAAGCAGACCGCCGTTTACCACAGCCCCCAGTGCGAGATAATCACCGGCTATAGGCCGGAGGACTATTACCGCGACCTGGACCTCTGGATAAAGATGGTGCATCCGGACGACCGGGAGAAAGTCACCGCCTTCCTCCGGGACGCCATGGCCGAAAAGACCGCAAAAAGCATCGAGCACAGGATCATCCACAAGGACGGCTCCGTGCGATGGGTCTCCAACCATTGCACCGTGACGACAGATCAGTCGGGCGCATCCGTAAGGCAGAACGGATTTCTGCTGGACATAACCGGGCTGAAGGAAACACAGAGGGAACGGGACCGGCTGTTCGCGGCGATAGAACAGGCCGCCGACGTGGTGATCATCACCAACACCGACGGAGTGATCCAGTACGCCAATCCGGCATTCGAAAGGGTGAGCGGTTTTACGCGGGAAGAAGCCGTGGGAAAGAATCCCCGCCTTCTGAAAAGCGGCGCCCACGACGACGCCTTTTACAAGGAACTTTGGGACACCATCGCAAGCGGCAAGACTTGGGATGGAACGTTTGTTAACAGAAGAAAAGACGGCTCCGTTTACTCCGAGTCGGCCACCATATCCCCGATAAAGGACGAGACGGGCAAGGTGACAAACTTCGTGGCGGTCAAAAGGGACGTCACCCGCGAATCGGCCTTCGTGAAGGCGAGGGACTATTTCACCGCCGTCACCTCCCACGAGCTTCGCAGTCCGCTGATAAAGATCGACCTTCTGAGAATGCTCGTTTCCAGGATAGAGAGCCAGGTGACAGACAAGGAGACACTCTCCCGGATCAACGAAGTGATAAACAACATCTACCAGTGCGTGGACGGCGTGGTTTCGGCGACGACCCTTATATCCGAGCTTAACGTGCCCCGGGGGGGCGATTCATTCAGCAAGGTGCTTGTGTATTTTATGGTCCAGTCCAGCGTTGAATCGTTGAAATCCTCCGTGGAAAAGGAAAAACGCAAGCTGGACATCAAGATGGACTTAAGCCGGCTGCCCAAGGACTGCTCCGCCCTTGGCGACCTTCGGCTGCTCACCCGCGCTGTGAACGAGGCGCTTTCCAACGCGGCCAAGTACACGCCGGACGGCAAGAGCGTGAACGTGACGGCCTGGGTGGACGACGCCAAGGCTGTGGTGGAGGTGAAGGACGAAGGCATCGGCATCGCCGCCGAGATGCAGGAGAAGATATTCGAGCCGTATTTCTCGCTGGAGAATCCCGCCTATTACACATCCAGCAAGCACAAGTTCATGGGAGGCGGCATGGGGCTGGGGCTCACCGTGGCGCGGATGATCATGGAGATACACGGCGGCAGGCTTGCCATTGAAAGCATGGGAGAAGGCAAAGGGACGTCTGTGACGCTCTGCATGAACCTGGCGTGACGGGTCTTCAGCCCGGCAACCTCAAGGACATCCTGCAAATCCGCGCGCAAATACAAGCCGGACAGTTCGAGTTCAGCCGGCACGCGTTCCACCGTGTGGTCGAACGCAATATAAGCGAAACTGAAATCAGAAGCCTAGGCGCAAATGCCCAAGTGATAGAAGAATATCCGGAGGACAAATACTCCCCCAGCGCTTTATTGCTTGGATTCACACCGAATGGACGGCCTTTGCATTTTCAGGTATCATTGACAGATATGGAGTTGGTGAAAATCATAACGATCTACGAGCCGGACTTGGGCAAGTGGGCTGACTATAAAAAACGGATATAAGAATGTTCAAATGCCATGTTTGCGGAGGGGAATCGGCCGGACGGGAGTTCGTGAGCGAAGTTTTTAATATCGGTGAACGCCGCGCCCTTGTTGAGCATATCCCTGCGATTGTCTGCGCACGTTGTGGCGAGGCCACTTTTTCACGGGAGACCACAGAGCGCATCCGCAAGCTTGTCCATGGACGCAAGCGTCCCTCAAAGACAGTCCCTTTGGATGTTTTTGATTTGCCCGCTCGCCGCTCCGCATAAACCTGGCGTGACGGGTCAATAAGCGTGTCCATCTTGCCGCTGTCCGGGGTGTTGCAACCCCGGCTTGAGCCTGGCGAAAACCCGTCAGTATGCGTGGCGGTTCACAAATCCCTTCCAGAGAGTGAGCAATATGATCTTGATGTCGAACATCAACGACCAGTTCTCGATGTAATAAAGGTCATACTCGATCCTCTTCTCCAGCGACGTGTTCCCCCGCAGCCCGTTCACCTGGGCCCAGCCGGTTATTCCGGCCTTCATCTTGTGCCGCAGCATGTACATCGGCACGCTCTTGCGGAAATCCTCCACGAACACCGGCCGCTCCGGCCTGGGGCCGACAAGGCTCATGTCGCCTTTGACCACATTGAACAGTTGAGGCAGCTCGTCCAGGCTCGTCCTCCTGATAAACTCGCCCACCCTGGTGCGCCGGCCGTCGTCCTTGGCTGCCCACACGGCGCCTGTGCCGCTCTCCGCGTCCTGCTTCATCGAGCGGAACTTGTATATCACGAACTTCCCGCCGCCAAGGCTCATCCGCTCCTGCCGGTACAGCACGGGGCCGCGCGACTCCAGCTTGATCATCACCGCTATCGCCGCCATCACCGGCGACCACAATATGATGGACATAGTGGCGACCACTATGTCGAACACCCGCTTTAGCACCACGTTCCAGCCGTACATGGGGCTTTCGGAAAGGGAGACTATCGGGATGCCGTCAAAATCCTCCACCCCGGCGTTAAGGCGCATGAACTGGAGGATGTCCGGCGCAAGCTTCACGTCCACCATCTCGTCCCCCAGAAGGTTGAGAGTTTTTTCCAGCCGTTCATCGGCGTGGCGGGGGAGCGCCACGAAAATCTGGTCTATGGTGCGCTGCTGGATGATTTCCTTTACGTCGTCTATGGCGCCGATGACCTCGAATCCGGCTATCCGTTTTCCGATGTCCGCCGGGTCGTCCGAAAGCATTCCGACAAGGCACAGGCCAGACTCCGGATGCCGCGCAAACGTATCGGCAAGCGCCCTGCCCAGGTCCCCCGCCCCCACTATCAACACATAGCGCAGGTTGTATCCTTTGGCCCTCATGCGCCGCAGGAACTCCCGCACGGCGGAATGGGCCACTACAAGGCCCACAAGGCTCAATCCCCAGAACAGGGCCATCACCGCCCGCGAATAGGAATATTCCCGGTAAAAGAATGTGGCCGCCATCATTATCACGGTGGACCCAGTGGCGGTGCGGAACACGCGGAAATACTCGTTGAACCGCGAGTCCGACCTCATGGGGGTGTACAGCCCGCCGATCTGGAGCGAAAAAAGCCAGACCAGCCCGATTATCGGGGTGAATTGAAGGTATTGCCAAAGGGGCGGAATCCCCAACGGGACGGGGAGCAGGCTTGTGTAAAACCGGATGTAATACGCGGCGATCCACGCGGCGAGCACCACCAGAAGGTCCAGCCCCACCATGAGGCTTAAAAACAGTTGGTTGTGCTTCCTTAACATGCCGTAATATCTTTCAATTCAGCCATTTGCCATACCATGTTGACCTTGCATTATAATCGAAATCCATTTATTTTTCATCTGTTTCGTTTAATAAGTAGTGTCTCGTTTGTCATTCTGGAGGCGAAGCCGAAGAATCTCCTTTTAGTACCCTTTGAAATAACAAGAATATGGAGATGCTTCGCGTTGCTCAGCATGACATCAAAGAGCAAACTGAGACACTGCCTTCATTCAATTGGGTTTGTAAAAAAAGCTCAGGTGATATAACTTGGACAATTTAACGCTTATGATTTCACGGATATTCACTCTGGTCCAGGCGGTTGTGTTTATCGCCGTGATGGCCATCGCCGGGTCGGTGGCGTGGTTTTTCGCCTGGCCGGACATCGCCGCGCTCAAAAAGGAGAATCCGGCGAAAACTTCGTTCATGAAGTATCGCGAGGAGGAATGGCAGAGCGCCGGACGCAAGGTCAAGATTGACTGGCGGTGGGTCCCCGCCTCCCGGATATCCCCCTACCTGCGCACCGCGGTGATTATCGCCGAGGACGACAAGTTCTGGAACCACGCCGGATTCGATTTCGAGGCGATGAAGAAAGCGGCGGAGAAGGACATCAAGGCGAAAAAGTTCAAGGCCGGCGGAAGCACCATCAGCCAGCAGCTCGTCAAGAACCTGTATCTTTCACCGTCGAAAAATCCGACGAGGAAACTCAAGGAGGCGATCCTCACATACCGGATGGAGAACACCCTTTCCAAGAAAAGGATACTGGAGATTTACCTTAACGTGATCGAATGGGGGGACGGGGTGTTCGGCGCCGAGGCGGCGGCAAGGCGCTATTTCGGCAAGTCCGCCGCGGACCTGGACGCCGGGGAGGCGGCGCGGTTGGCGGTGGTGCTTCCCAATCCACGCAAGTTGAATCCGTTGCGGCAGGACGGTTATGTTAAAAAAAGGGCGGACACCATCTACGAGATCATGGTCAAACGCGGCTATGTGGCCGAAGAGGAATAACACGATACTGCTTATCGCAATCCCCCCGCAGCGCTGTCGTATGTGAATGGCGACGTGGTGCATACCGGATGTCTTGCAGTGGCGGTCCAGCCGGAGTTTGTTCCGGTGGAAGAGACAAGGATCACCCCCTGGCTCCAGGTGAATCCGGGGATGTTGCTGCTTCTGTCAGCGTTTTGGCTAATCGCCACATACACCCGTTCATCAACGAAATAGGCCTCCTGGTGGCGAGCCAGGTTGGCCAGGTCGGACTTGACGGCGGCGCAGTTCGCCTTGTCCTTGTTGCCGCCGAGCATGGTGACGGCGATGGCCGCCAGGATACCCAATATGGCCACCACGACAAGCAGTTCCACCAGGGTGAAGCCCTCTTTCCTTGAATTTACCCGTGTGGATGTCATCGTTTTCTCCAATTCTCCATCAAACGTTCCGCCTCACTTTTTTTCCATCTGCTTTTCCAGGTCGAAAATGTACCTGGCGCCGCCTGTCTTGTACGTGGCCTTGAACGATATGTCCGTGGCCTCCAGCGGCCAGGCAAAGGCATACCGCTTGTTCTTCACGGTTATCACCCCTCCTTCGCTCAACGTGGCCCTCAGCACGGCGCCGTTCATGGGGATGATGTATATCTTGTTGGAGATTTCCAGCTTGTAATTGGTGAACACCTTGAAAAGGTCGGCGTATTGCCTGGCGCTGGCCTCTGCGTATCCGTGGATGGCGCTTTCAACAAAGTCCAGCCTGCGCGAGGTGATGGTCACCCCGTCGCCGGCGGCCTTTTTCACATGCTCAGGGTTTTGGGCGAGGTCCCTCAATGCGTCCAGGTCTTTGCGGCGAAGGTGGGACATGGTCTCCTGCGAGCCGAAATTCAAGTAAGTCACGGCAAGCTCACCCGATCCGTCCGGTTTTATTTTCAGGGAGAACTCCTCGCCGTCGTACTCGAGCTTGCACCCGGCCAGCGCAATGGTTGCAAACGCGAGAAACACCAAGGTGGGGCACATCCGCCGGGCTCGTGAACTCATATTCAATCAGCGTCCGCCTTTGGTTTATACGCTTTCACGGCATCGGTTTTTATGCCGTGGCGATACAATAAATAATATCGCATCGAATGGATGATACATTGAAATATCGGCGGTTCGCCACATAAATCGAGTATTCCGCTCTGTGAAAATGAAGGGTGGCACGGAAGGAAAACTTAACAAAACCACAGAGGCGCAGAGGCACACAGAGAAGATGACTCTTTATCTGTGTGTCTCCGCGCCTCAGTGGTCAAATGCCATTTATCGCCGGAGGCGATAAAGAAATCACATGTTCGACTTTATGAGCTCCGAAAGTTCGCCCTTGGACTTCACCCCGACGACCTGCTTTACGATCTGTCCCCCCTTGAAAAACAGAAGCGTGGGGATGGAGCGTATGCCGTAGCGCGTGGCGGTCTGCCCGTTTTCGTCCACGTTGAGCTTGCCGACGTTCACCTTGCCGGAATATTCCTTCGCCAGGTCCTCGATGGCGGGGGCTATCATGCGGCACGGGGCGCACCATTCCGCCCAGAAGTCCACCACCGTCAGCTTGTCGGATTTAACAACCTTCTCGTCAAAATCGCCGTCCGTGAAATGCGCGACGTTCTCAGACATTATCAACAATCTCCTAATTCGCGTTTACGTAAATCAAGTTTAGCTATTAGATGCGGCGGAATCAACATGGATTTCGCCGGAATGGGCCAAATGTCCGGAAAATCAAGTCAACAGCAGGACGACGATGAAGAGTCCTCTCCACAGCCGCATGCCGGTTCCCCGCCTTTCACCGCCGCGCCGATGAGGGCCGCGGCGCACCCGACGCCGCTGTCCACGGCTATAGCCTCCACGGGGCAGTTTTTCTGGCACGCGCCGCACTCCATGCAATCCTCCGGACGGGCAAGCGACACAACATCCTCCCCTTCCGCGAACACATCGTGCGGGCAAACAATTATGCACACGCCGCAGTTCACGCAAAGCTCTGCGTCGTAGCGCAGGGTGTTCACCGAATACATGCTCTTTATCATGATATCCATTTTACCAAAAACATACCCGCGACAGCCAGCAATCCAAGTCCGGCCATGGCCGCCATCACCGGGGTGTACGCCGCGATCTCCTTTTTCACCCCGCTAAGGGAGGTGAACGGCGTGGAGCCTGTGAAATTAAGCGCAAGATACGCTGTCACCGGCGGCATGGCAAGCGCGTAAAAACCAGCCCATCCATGTCTGTCCACAGTTTCCCCCTGCCCCGCCAGCGACTGATAAATGAAAGGGGCCGCCGTCACCGCGCCCAGCGCAAAACCTTTCAGGCTGAAATTGGCGGACGGCAGCCACGGCAGAAGGAGCGGAAACAGGAAAAGGCCGGAGAAAAAGGCCGAAAACACCGCCATCCCCGGCATCCAGCCGCCAATCAACAGAAGGGCCAGTGTAGATAAAGCCATCGGCATGAAATAATTCGTAAGCTCCACCGGTATGAGCACAGCCCTGTCCCAAAGGCCGAAGCGGACTTTCCTCATTTCCGGGGCGGCCTTGCGTGTTTTCATGTATTCAGGCAGGTCCTCCGCGCGCACAGGGCCGTATTCCACCTTGAATCCGGAGCGTTTCTTGGCCAGGTGCGCCGCCACCCCCACCGCCCCAAGCTGCGGCAGGATCACATGGCGATGCTCCACAATCCCCTTCAGGTCCACGCTGGCGATCCTGTTCACAAGCTCATCCGTGCCCAACGTCCCTTTCCCCGCCGCGCACCACACGTTCACTCCCTTCGTGTCCAGAACCAGGATATATCCGTCCATCCCCGCCAGGGCTTTGCGAAGCGCATCGAAACTTAACGTGTAGTTGGCGGTGACAAACACCGGCGACGCTGGAACCGGATTTCCGATGGAGTACAATCCCGGCGCCACCCTGTGCCCGCTCCTGTTCCATCCCAGCCGCGCCTTGATGTGGTCAACGGTGTCGCTCCATGTGATCCGGGTGGAGGCGGGCCTTATTGCCGCAGGCTTTTGCGTTTCAATAGTGGTAAAAACCTCCATCTCCGGCCTGTCACCGCCCTTCGGTCCGCAACAGGTTGTTTGAGCGTCTCTGGCGTCCATATCCGGCGTATTGTCCGAAGCGCTCATTTTGCTTTCTTTCCCATGGATGAAGCCGGTTTTTTCCGTTCGGGGCAACACGCCTCCAGCGCGCCTGCCAACGCGCGAAGCTTGCCCGCCACCGCCGCCGTGTCCAGCCGGCAATAGACCTCCCTCCCTTTTTTCTCGCATATCAAAATTCCCGAATCACGCAGCGCCCCCATGTGGCGGGAGACGACGGAAATGTCCAGATTCATTCCGTCCGCCGTTTCCGAAACGGTCAAGGGGCGCCCCGCCGAAGCGACCTTGGCCAGTATGGCGGCCCGGGAAGGGTCGCAAAGCGCCTTTAGCATCCGGAACGGCATGCCGCCGGCGTCAAACCCGCAACAGGCGTTCCCGGTCTTGTTTGTTTGCGTCATTGTGCAAATGTACAACTGTCCATGGCGGCTGTCAAGCATTTCTGAAAATGATTTATATGCGCCACAGGCTGTCATCCGGATGACCGCTTCTTGGTTGAACATCTCCGGCACGTCTGATATAAGAATCACAGGACATCAATAACGGCGGTTGATTTTGAGACATCTCCCCGGTTATTTCGCCATATTAGGCGGGCAGGACGGCGCATATTTCGTCATGTCCTCCGTTCTGCTTGCGGCATACCATGTATATCTGCGCATCCGGATCGCAAAAGATCCCGGCTACACCATACAGTCGGTCAACTTCAAGGCACGGGCCTTGTGGGTGGAACGGATCATGAAAAGCGGCGAGGACGGGGTGCTGGCGGTGCAGACCCTGCGAAACTCCACCATGGCCGCCACGCTCATGGCGTCAACCTCCGTGATACTGGTGATAGGCGTGCTCACGCTCAGCGGCCAGGGGGACAAGCTTGGCGCCACATGGCATGTATTGAACCCGGGGGACATAAGCGCGGAAATATGGCTGCTAAAGCTGATTATGGTGCTTCTTTGCTTCTTCACGGCCTTTTTCAGCTTTTCGCTTTCGGTCCGCATGTTCAACCATGTGGGATACCTCATCAACGTCCCCCTTTCCATGGGCCAAAGTCTGATTTCGGCGGAATACGTGGCCGTTTACTTAAACCAGGCGGGGAAGTATTACAGCGTGGGGATGCGGGCTTTCTACTTTTCCGTCCCGCTCATTTTCTGGCTGTTCGGGCCGCAGTTCATGCTCTCGGCCACCATCGCCCTGATCGTGGCGCTTTACAGAATTGACAGGGCGCCAACAAGCACGGCGGATTAAGGCCGGTTAAAATGGAAAAAGACGGGACTTGTCTCTTAACTCCGCGTCTCCGTGTCTTTCTGGTCCATCGGCGCCCTCTCCCCGCTGTTTTTTTCAATACGGGCCATCTTCTCCTCGTATTCCTTCTGGTTCATCACGTCCAGGTCCCACCGGGTGACCTTCACCGCAAGCTTCACGTTCACCCCTCTTTTGCCTATGGCCAGGGAAAGCTCCCCGTCCGGCACGATCACGTCGGCGAACTTTATCTTGTCCGACGGAAGCACCTTCATGCTCTTGGCCGGGGCGAGCGCGGCGGTGATCAGCTTTTTCGGGTCTTCGCTCCAGCCGATGATGTCTATTTTCTCGCCGGAAAGCTCCTTCATCACAGGCTTTATCCGCGCCCCGTGTGGCCCGATGCACGCCCCCACCGGGTCTATATCATGCTTCCTGCTTTTCACCACCACTTTGGACCTGCCAGAACCGTCCCGGGCCACATTGACTACTTCCACAGTGCCGTCGGCCAGTTCCGGAGATTCATTTTCCATCAATTTTGTCAACAGGTTAGGATGTATACGTGAAAGTGTTATCATAGGTTCACGCCGACCTTCCGCCACCTCCGCTATGGCAAGTTTCACGTGCCTTCCGCGCTCAAACCTGTCGTTTGCAAGCTGTTCGGAATGGGGGACCACCCCTTCAAGCTCGCCAAGCTCGAACACAAGCCCCGCGTCGGTCTTGCGTATGAACCTGGCGGTGACCACCTGCCCCTTACGGGCGCTGTATGAAAGGAAAAGGTGGTGCAGTTCCGCCTCCCTCCCCTTTTTGTGAATCATCTGGCGCACCGATTGCGCCGCTATCCGCCCCAGGTCCTCCATCTCCACCCGGTTTTTCACGGTAGAACCGACGGACGCCTCCGGGGCTATCATCACAGCCCTGTCCAGCGATATCTGCAACGACGGATCGGACGGCTCCTCGGCCACTTCCAGTATCTCGTAAAGCTCGAACTCCCCCCTGGCCCGGTCGAACCGGACTTCGAGGTTCT
This sequence comes from Nitrospinota bacterium, assembly GCA_016235255.1. Taxonomy (NCBI): domain Bacteria; kingdom Pseudomonadati; phylum Nitrospinota; species Nitrospinota bacterium. The sequence goes on from JACRLM010000041.1 coordinate 27,207, forward strand.
CCCTGTTCAGCCGTTTGACGGCGACGATTTTCACCGCCTCCTCGATGACCGCCACAAGATCGTCCACCTTCATGGACCGCTCGTCGGCCACCCCCTTCAACGCGTTCAACAATTCGGATGTCATATTTTAAAACTCTATTTCCAGGTGCGCTTTTGCGACGTCCTGGTATGGGATGGTGAATATTTGCCCGTCTTTTTTCAGGGAAACGGTCACCCCTTTCTCGTCGGCGCTTGTGATGGTGGCCAGTATCTTGTTGGAACCGGCCAACTGTACGCGAAGCTTGAACGCCGCCAGCTTGCCTATGGCCCGGATGAAGTCCATCGGTTTTTTAAGGGGCCGTGTAAGCCCCGGGGAAGAGACTTCCAGCATGTAAGCTTCCGGGATCACGTCCTCCGAGTCCAGGGCCAGGCTTATCTGGCGCGACGCGCTGGCGCAATCCTCCACGTCCACCCCGCCCTCCTTGTCCACATACACCGCCAGCGTGCGCCTTCCGCCGCCGCCGCCGGCGAACTCCACGTCCCATAGTTCCAGCCCTTCGGCCTTCACGACGGGCTCGATAATGCCCCTGATTTTGTCCAGTATGTCCATTGTCATAATCTGCGATCCAAAAAATAAAAAAAGTGGGCGAGAAACCTCGGTCCACTTGAAAATGCAAAACGCCTCAATTTCTTTTGATTATCCCACACGGGGCCGGGCGCGGCAAGGGGGGGTGGGGATTTTTCCGGCGGGCAACGTGGATTCTTCCGGTTTTGCGGCGGTGATGTTAGTATTGCTGGAAATTTAACTGGCGGTAAAACCATGGCGACAAGTTCCATCGGGCACGTGCGGCAGGTGATGTACCACGTCATCGTAAACGGCCCCAAAAGCGTGCTGGACGTGGGGATCGGTTTCGGCCGGTGGGGATTTTTGTGCCGGGAGATGCTCGACGTATTCCCCGGCCGGGTGAAAAAGCAGGAATGGAAGACGCGGATCGAGGGGATCGAGGTGTATGAGCCATATCTGCAGGATCATCAGCGGTTCATATACGACAAGATCCATATCGGCAACGCCCGTGACGTGATAGCCACCCTCGGCCATTACGACATCGTGATAATCGGCGACATGCTTGAACACCTTTCAAAGGACGACGCATGGGCCCTTTTCCACGGCGCCATGGAACGGGCGGACATGGGACTTGTATTAAACCTCCCAATCGGCAAGGAATGGCTCCGCGCGACCGGGGGGGAGAACAAGTGGGAAGACCACCTTTCATGGTGGACACTGGACGAGTTCGCCGACTACCTTCCCCAGACCTATCTCACCAGGCTTGAAAACGGCATGGAACACGCGGCCATGTTCATTAGCTCCGCCGACTACAGGTATGTCCAGATGCTCACCCAGGCAGGGCAGGCCGAGCAGGCCGGAGATAGCGAAGAGGCGGTTTCGTTGTGCAAGTCGGCGGTGTCCATTTCGCCCAAACGGCCCGAAGCTTATATGACCGCCGCTGACATACTGCTCAACTCGGGGCTTGTGGGCGAGGCGGAGAAGATAATGATGGCCATGACGGTCAACGCTCCTGATTATCCACATGGCAGGATACTGCTGGCAAACCTTTACAACCTGAGCGGCAAAAAGGACAAGGCGACAGAACAGCTTCAGATTGTGGTCTCCATGCCCGGAGTGGACGAAGGGATCAAGACACAGGCGGCGGACCTGATCGCGGCGATACGGAAGGTGTCCAGCGCTTGATGCCGCACAAGCCGGGGCGGTTACCGCAAGCTTCCATACGCCTTCAAAAATATAAACCGTCCGTTTTGATGAGTCCGGGGTGACCGCCCTTGCGGGCTACAACACCCCGGACAGCGTTAAGATGCCCGCGCTCCCACAAAGTCCCCGGTTCCACGCTTTAAGAATCCGTGGTCAGCGACCACGGGGAAGCGTACTTGAGACGACCACGGGGAAGCGTGCTTGAGACGACCACAGGAAGCGCACTTGAGACGACCACTGTGGGAAGCGCTAATAGAGGCGGCCACTGTGGGAAGCGCTGATAGAGACAACCAGCGTGTTTGCGGACAGCTAGCCCGGTTGAACGCTCACCGGGGTGTTGTAGCCCGCAAGGACGGTCACCCCGGTGTCTTACCGCTCGGCGGGGTGTTTGAGCGCGAAGCGCGTCACCCCGCCGTCGTATACGGCGGCAATTGCCGGCGGGACGCCGGCGCTGCAAAAGTCCAGACCACGTGGAAGCTTTGAACAAGGGCCGAGTGGACTTCATTCTTACGTTTCCTTGACACTTCCATACCCCTAACGCATACTTGATTGACCGGGTCTTACGGCAATAAACAACATTACGGTTCTTTTGTGAGCGAAACCACTCAGGCGGAAGGAAAGCGGGCCGCCATGGACTTTAAAGAGGTCACCGTCCGTTACGCGGAAGACATGGCCCGGGTGGAAAAGGACATCCAGCGCCATTTTTCCTCCGACGTGGCGCTCATCCCGGCCGTTTCCGGCTATCTGATCGGCGGCGGTGGCAAGCGTATCCGCCCGCTTCTGTTGATAGTCTCGTCCCGGCTTTGCGGATACACAGGCTCCACGCGCCAGATAACAAACTCCGTGGTGGCCGAATACATCCACGCCGCCACCCTGCTCCATGACGACGTGGTGGACGAGGCGGACACGCGCCGTGGCTCGGCCTCCGCCAACGCAAAATTCGGCAACGAGGCCTCTGTGCTCGTCGGGGATTTCCTTTTCGCCAAATCGTTCGACCTGATGAGCGCCGACGGGGACATCCGGGTGATCCGCGCCATGTCCACCGCCACAAAATGCCTGGCGGAAGGCGAAGTGCTCCAGCTTGTGAACACGTGCAACCTGGAGGTCTCCAACGAGGCGTACATGGACACCATATACAGAAAGACCGGCGCGCTGATAGAGGCGTGCTGCCGGGTTGGCGCCATGCTCGGCGGGGCGCAGGAGGAAAGGGAGAACGCCTTGGCCAGGTATGGAAAGAACATCGGCGTGGCCTTCCAGCTTGTGGACGACGCGCTAGACTACGTGGGCGAGGCAAAATCGTGGGGCAAACCGCTGGGGGCGGACCTTGTGGACGGCAAAGTCACCATGCCGCTGATCCACGCGCTTGCCGCGGCGAACGAAAGGGAGAACACGATCATCGCCGAGGCGATAGAGCAGGAAGGCTCCGCTTCGGACAAGCTTGGCGCAGTCATGCCAATCCTGGAAAAGCGCGGCTCCATTATCCACACGATGGACATGGCGAGGGACTATGCCGAGGAGGCCAAATCGGCAATCGCTTCCCTGTTCCCGCCGTCGGACCATCTGGAGGCTCTCCATTACATAGCCGAATATATCGTCAGCCGCAACGTATGATATGACACGGTCCGCAAAATGGCCCTGGTAATAGCCGAAATCGGCTTTTCCCACGGAGGGGACATAGACCTTGCCATCCGCATGATCGAGGCGGCGTCGGGAGCCGGGGCGGACGCCGTCAAATTCCAGTCATTTTTCGCGGACGACCTTTATTTCCCGGATCACGAGCTATATCCGATTTTCAAGGCGGGGGAAATATCCGTGGCGGCGCATGCGGCCTTAAAGAACGCGGCGGACGCCAATGGGATCGGTTTCCTGTCCACCCCCTTCAGCCCGTACTGGGTGGACGTGCTGGACAAACTGTCGCCCATGGGCTTTAAGATCGCCTCCATGGACATCAATAATCCGGTGTTGCTCAAGGCCGTGGCGGCCAAGGGGCGCGAGGTGTTCATTTCCACCGGCGCTTCGGACATAGAGGAAGCGGCCCGGGCCGTGCGGATATTGCGCGACGGAGGGGCAAGCGAGGTGTGCGTGATGCACTGCGTGTCCAACTATCCCACAGACCCGCAGGACGTGGCGCTGTATATGATCCCGAAACTCCGGGCCGAGCTTGGAACGCCGGTGGGATTTTCCGACCACACGCTGGGGGTGAACGCGGCGGTGGCGGCGGCGGCGCTGGGGGCGGAGGCCATCGAGAAACATTTCACCTTAGACAAAAACCTCCCCGGGCCGGACCACAAGATATCCGCCGATCCGGAAGAAATGGCCCGGTTGGTGAAGGCCGTGAAGGACCTGGAACTGGAGATGGACGCATTTTCCGCGGATCATCACGCGGCCCGGGCCGACGCCGGAAAGAAAAAGGGGATGCGGCGCGGAATCTACGCCGGGCGTAACATAGCCGCCGGGGAAACCGTGACCCTTGATTGTTTGAAACTAGTACGGCCGCAGATCACCCCGCTTGAAAGGCTGGACGAGTTTCTCGGCAAGCCCGCCCCCCGTGCATACAAGGCCGGGGAAAGCCTGTAGCGGGGAAAAGAATTTTAACCACAGAGTCACAGAGACACAGAGATAAGAATTAATTCTTATCTTCATTTCTTTACCTGTGTGTCTCTGTGACTCTGCGGTAAATCAGTCCTTTCCCTTTGCCTGTTGAATCGGGCGCCTTGCATGGCTTACCATAGGCCAGCCGGTAATTTTCTGGAGAAGCCGATGCCAAGCCGCCGCCCTGGATGCCCCTACTGCGGGGCGCAAGTCACCCTCGCGGGAGATCCCGGCGGCGATGGGCTTTACACCGTTAAATGCGCCAAATGCGGCAATCTGTTGAAAATTCCCGCACAGGACAACACCACTGAAAAACTTCCGCCGCCGACTGAAAAAGTTCCGCCCCCTTCAAGCCCGGAGGCGCGGGCAAGGCACGCCGCGGAACTTCATGAAGACGGGACGCGGCTTTTAGAATCGCAAAAATTCCCGGCTGCGGTGACGAAGTTCCGGGCCGCGTCCGACAAGGCCCCGGACAACGTGGAAATCCTTTCCGCCCTCGCCCACGCATGTTCCAGGGCGAACATGGCCTATGACGCGCTGGCCGCGTATAAACGCATTCTCGACATTGATCCGGACAACAGGGAAGCTCTGCTCAAGACAGGCATGCTTTACATCCAGTTAAAGCGCCCGGCGCTGGGGGCGGCGGCCTTGCACAGGCTGCTTGAATTTGATCCCGGCCATGAGCAGGCCCGCCTGATGCTGGAGATCGCCACAGCGCAGAAAAAGGACGAGGAAAAGTCCACCGGAGCCCCATCCGCCACGCCTCGGCGCGATGTTCTGGCGGAACTGGCCGGCCTTGTCTTAAGCGCCGGGTGGGGAAAGACCGGGCTTGTGGCGGCGGAATGGATATTGCCGCTGGCGGCCTTTGTGGCGATCTACCAGACGATCGGCTCCGAATCGGTTTATATGGACGGACTTCTGGCGGCGATGTTCCTTTATTGCGTCTTCTTAGGCGTGGTGGCGCACGAACTTGGGCATGGCGCCGCGGCGCTCATGTGCGGGGACAGGACCGCGCTCAACGCCGGAAGGCTTTCGCTTGATCCTCTTCGCCACCTGTCGTTTCTGGGAACCATCGCCGTCCCGGCGCTTGTGTACATCGCCGCGGGGGTGATGTTCGGATGGGCAAAACCTGTCCCTTTCGATCCGATGAAGATGGACCGGCATCCAAGGGACCTGGCGTTTGTTGCCGGCATGGGGCCGTTCGCCAGCTTCGCATCGGCCTGCGTTTCCTTCACGCTGTTCCTGGCGGTGGCCGCCGCCCACAACATTGACCATCCCGAGGCTTATCTCAGGTTCACATCCGAGCTTGGCTCGCCGTTGGATGCAGGGTCCGGGCGATGGGAGGCTTTCTGGTTCGTGGCGCTTGAGATAACGGCGCTGTCGGCGGTGGCAAACCTTATCATCGGCGCGTTCAACCTTATCCCCCTCCCCCCGCTGGACGGTGGCTGGCTGTTAAAATGCGCCGCGCCGCGTTCCGGCGAGTGGCTCAACAGGCTCATGTGGCCCGGCGCCATAGCGGTGATCGGGCTGATATATTCCGGGTTCGCCCCGCTCGTCTTTTATCCGGTGTATGTGGCGCTGGCCGGGTTTTACTTCGTCTCGGGGTTGGTGCTTTGAAAGGCGCCGCGTGCGTCCGCTGCGGCATGGTCAATATGCCGCCGTCCGGGGGGGACAAGTGCGCCGTGTGCCAGACTCCTCTCAAGGAAAGGCCGGAAGACCCGTTCGCCGGGAAAATGTTCGGCCTTGAGCTGAACCGGACTCCGCTGAAAAAGCTTGCCGGGCGCAAGCTCGCGCAACTGGGCAAATTCAAGGGGACGGCTGAATTTGTTTCCGTGGCGGCCAACATCATCACGGCAAAACTTTTGCGGAGGATCGCGCTGGAGCCTTTGTTTTGCGGCAGGCTGATCCGTTTCCGGAAGACCGACCTTACGGAGGAGACCGCCATTGACCAGGCGGCCTTAAAATCGGTCACGTCGAAACTTAAAGAGAGAGGTTTTGCGGCGGCGTGGGACAGGATCGTGGAATCGCGCGTGCCCCCGGTGTATGAGCGGATATACATAAATCCCGAAAAAAAGCTGTACGCATCCGCCGGTTTGGTGGAGAACACGTTGGGCGCCGGGGCGCGGATAATTTCGCCGAAAAAGGAGGCGGGGCTTGTGATCGTCTCCAACGAACCGGCGCAGATAGCGGCCGACCCGGAATCGGAGTTTCATTGCGTCCCTGGCGGCTCCATCCCGGAACTGCTCAACAAAATGGAACGCCTTATCGAGGGGAAAGACAGGACGAACGTCCGGTTCTCCGCGCGGGACATACTTATAGACCTCGCCGACAGCCATGAACGCGCCTTTGACGACGCCGTATCAAAAAAACTGTTGATAAAATTCCGCGTGGAGGGGGAAGAAAACCCGGGAGCCTCCGCGTTCACCCCACCGGCCGCGTGCCATTTCCATCACAACGAAACGGCGGTGAAACATTGCTCGCTTTGCGATAAGCCTGTGTGCGTGGCCTGCCTGTTCCGGTTTGAGGAAAAGGATTATTGCAAACTCTGCCTGCCGGGGGAGGCGGAAAAAGGGATCGGGACGCATCTGGACCTGACCGGAGAGCTGAACCCCGCCGGAATGGCGCTTCGCGGCGCCGTGAAGGTCTTAGAAATAGCCGGATTGTTATGGCTTTTGGCGGCGATGTTCCCGGAAGGGGCGGCGGGATCGAAAATCGCCTTTTTTATCCTTGCCTCCGCCATGTTCACCGCGTACTTCTTCGCGACGGTTGCCGTTTGGGGCGCCACCCCTTTGCAACTGGCCGCCGGGGTGGCCGTGATAGACGCGGAAACCGGGGCTCCGCCGGGATTCAAGGGGGCGTTCATCAGGACCTGCTATCTTTTCGTCACGATGATCACATTCATTCCGGCGATAGGGTATATCGCGGCAATCCGCGATCCGCTCCGGCGCGGCTGGCACGACAGGATGGCGGGGACGCTGGCCGTCACATCGAACGCCCCCATGAAGGAAAAGGCGGGGCTGGCGGCGATTGTCCTGATGGCGGCCATAGCCGGATTGAACTGGACACACCTGAAAGGGGGAGCGGCGGATATTTTCACCGTGGCGTTCGGTGGATCGGCGCCTTTGGACATGGCCGTGTCGGCAACGCCATATTGGAGCGGCAAGACCGCCACGCCACCGGCAATGCCCCCCGGACGGGCCGCCGTCGTGGCCGAAGATGGCATCGCAACAGCGTATATGCCCGACAACGGCAGGCAAATATGGGCCTCCCCTGCCCGGAATGTTGAGAGGGTCTTCGCGGATACTTTCTCCAGCAATTACATATTCACCGCGGGGAAAAATATCGGCGCCATCGCGGGGCAGAACGGCGCCGTGGCGTGGTCAACGGCTCTGCCCGCCAAGCCTGAAACACCACCGGCGTTCAACTCCACCGGCATCACCATCGCCGCCGGAGGGAACGTGATATCGCTGGACCGGGCAGGCAAGTTTATGTGGAGCAAAAAAGCGGACGGGCCTGTGGAGCGTCTATCGGCCACAGCGGAAACTGTCACGGCGGTGATAAAGGGACAAGGCTCCACAGTTTACCGGCAGAATGACGGGCAGGTTCTCGTAAAAATGCCGGGGATGCGCCCGGTGGCCTCGACATCGGCCGTGGAAACGGTGTTTGGCGGCGCGGCCGGGACGGCGCTTGTGAACATGAAAGACGGCAGCGTCAAATGGGCTATCAGCAGGCGCTTGATATTCCCCGTGGAGGACATGTCCGGCCAGCCTTATCTATACTCCGCCACGGCCGCCCTTCGCCCGGAAAGCGGAATCTCCGCGTTCGGCTATCCCAAAGGATGCGCTTTCACCGGGACGCTAAAGAACCTTTTGATTTTGAACTGCCCGTCAAGCAAGAAGATGATAATAGCCGACGGCAAGACCGGCGCCTCCATTTTCAATATGGGCGCCCCTCCTTTCGGCAAATCATGGCTGCTGGCGGAAACCGGGCGCTATGCAATGCTGGCTGAGGACTCGTCCGCCGGAGGATTCGTCAAAATGTACCTGTTGATGGTGGATCCCGGCCTGGTGGGGGCCCAGACCATCCCGCTTGGCGATTTTAGCGGCGAACCTTCCATCCATTACGACCGCCGCGCCAACGCCCTTTTCATCGCCGGGAAGAATTTCATGGGAGCCTGGCGGCCGCCATTTTAGATGGGGGCGCGAGCAAAGGACGCTTCACACCGCCTTTCGTAAAAGCTTCAGTTCCGCGCGTATGGTGTCGCGCACAATGTCCTGAATGGCGCGCTGGTCTTTCCTGGTATATTCCCGCAAAGCCTCGTTTATATATGGCTGGTAAGCGCGTCCCTCACGTTCGGATTTAGCGCGGAACCAATTCAATACGTCCGTGTCTATGCAAATGGTTATTCTGGTCTTGCCTTTGGTGGACGCAATGGGGCCGCGCTTTCCTTTGCCAAAATCAACTTCCTTTTTCATAGTATTGCCTTTCCCGTCTTGTGGCTTTCCTTGCCGATATAAGACGTGTTTTGCCGTCATCCATAAATGCGAATACGATCACGATCACTTCACCGGTGATATTTTGTCCTATGGCCAAAAACCTTTGTTCGGAATGTCTCTCGTCTTCAACGGTGATGGTTGATGGATCCTCAAATACAGACACCGCGTCGTGGAAATCCACTCCATGTTTTTTCTTGTTTGCGGCGGCCTTGCTTATGTCCCAAACAACATCACCAGGTTTCATGGGCTTATTATATGCATATGATATGTATTTGTCCAGAAACCAAGGCCGCCGTTATAAATTCCGCCGCCTATCCCCCCACTATCCCGGCGGCGAACGCCACCGCCATCCCCTTCTCGTGCGACAGCGACACGTCCAGCGAAGCGATTCCAAGCTCCAGCGCGATTTTCTCCGCTTTGCCCGATAGCGTCACCACCGGACGCCCTTCTTCGTCCGCCGAAATGTCTATTTCAGTGAACGACACTTTGCCGATCCCCTTGCCCAGAACTTTCATCACCGCTTCCTTGGCGGCGAAACGGGCGGCGTAAGATGGATTGGGATCGGCCATGCGCGAGCAGCGGTCCATCTCCCCCTGGGTGAATATGTGGCGCAAAAACCTTTCGCCGTGGCGGGCCACCGCCTTTTTGATCCGGGCGGGGTCGCAGATGTCCACTCCTGTCCTTATGGAGACGCGGGGCTGTGGTCTTGATGGATCGGGGCTCATGGGGGATATGATAACAGAAGAAGCGTTATTCGCCAGCGTGCCCGGCGGCCTCTTTCTCCATTTCATCGAAGGCGCGCTGAACGATCTTCTCCACGGCTGGGGGAACGCTCAACGACGCCTTGAACCGCCGGACGAAATCCTCGTATTCCTTGAGCAGCGTCTCCTCCTCATCGGCGGCGATCTTAAGCTCACGTTCGATGCGGGAAGACTCCCCCTTATATATCTCCAGCTTCTGGAAAAGGACCTGCCGCTTGCGGTCGAAAGCTTTTATCTTCTGGCCCCCCTGTTCCATTTTTTCCTGCGATTCGCCTCGTTTGCGGGCGGTTTCGGAGAGTTTTGCGTCCAGTCCGGCGAAGGAGGACTTGAGCCTGCCCAGGAATTTCTCCCGCCGGTCCGCCAGGTCCACGTCCTGCGGGGCGAAAAGCGAATCAAAGGATCCCGCAATTCCCCCCTCTTCGGCGGGCATGCGGCCGGAAAGCAATTCCATGTACTTTCCCTTAAGGGAGGTCTCTTCCCGGGAAAGCCTGGCCGCGTCGTCCTTCGCGCGTGAGATTTCTTTTTTCAGCCGGTCGGTGTTTGTGACGATGTTTTTAAGGGAGGCGACCGTTTCTTTGCGCAAGGCGGTAAGTTTTTCCAGGGTCTCCACCTGGCGGGCGCGCCGCTCCCGCCGGTATTTAAGGCTTCCCCGGAACCGGACGAGAATCTTCTCGAGCGTCTCCACCGCTCCAGCCACCTCTTTTTCAGTGGCTACCCGCCGTCCGTCCGCCCTGTTGTGGTCCTGATCCAAAACGTAGCTCTCCGTCATTAAGTTGACGCCATAACCGCTACCATAAATGAAAACCACATTCCGTGCCAAACCACGCCAACGGCGGAATAATGACACGCGGACCAAACGGACGTAAACAGGAATTATCAACCACAGAGGCACGGAGGCACAGAGGGAAGAAAAGAAAAAAGATAATATTTCCCCCATATCTCAAAGGCTTCGTGGTTTCTCGCATCTATAATGAATGTGGAATTGAAATAATTTGCATCAGTTCCTCACCTCCTCCCCTCTGTGCCTCCGTGCCTCTGTGGTTATTTCATCCTGTATCCGCCTCTGTGGTCAATCCACCCTTCTTCTAAATTTTCCTTGCGAAAACGAAAATTTACGGTAAGATTAGGTTTTCTTTTTTCGTAACAATTCAATCGGATTATTTAAGGGAGCGTTATGGGACGCATTAACTATCTTTTTACTTCTGAATCGGTGTCCGAAGGACATCCGGACAAGATATGCGATCAGATTTCCGACGCGGTGCTAGACGCCGTCATCGGGCAGGACCCCTATGCCCGCGTCGCATGCGAAACATTCTGCACCACCGGGCTTGTGCTTATCGGCGGTGAGTACACTTGCGACCCGAAGGTGAAGCTGGACGTGGCCCAGATCGCCAGGGACGTGGTGCAGGAGATCGGCTACAACGAGTCGGCCATGGGATTTGACTATAAGTCCTGCGGGGTGCTCAACGTGATGCACGGCCAGTCGGCGGACATCGCCATGGGCGTTGTGCGCGAGACCCCGGAAAACCAGGGGGCGGGCGACCAGGGGATCATGTTCGGCTACGCCACCAACGAGACCCCGGAGCTTATGCCCATGCCCATCCTGCTGGCGCACAAGCTTATGCTCAAGGCCGCCGAGATGCGCAAGAACGGCAAGATGCCGTTCTTGAGGCCGGACGCCAAGTCGCAGGTGACGGTGGAATATGTGAACAGGACACCCCACAAGATAGACACGGTGGTGCTTTCCACCCAGCATAGCGACGACATCTCGCAGGAAGACCTTAAAAAGGAAGTGATCGAGAAGATAATAAAGCCGGTCATGCCAGAGCATCTTTTCGACGAGAAAAAGGTGAAATTCCACATCAACCCCACCGGGCGGTTCGTCATCGGCGGCCCCCACGGGGACACGGGATTGACCGGCCGGAAGATAATCGTGGACACATACGGCGGCGTGGGATCCCACGGCGGCGGCGCTTTCTCCGGCAAGGACCCGAGCAAGGTGGACCGCTCCGCCTCGTACATGGCCCGTTATGTGGCCAAGAACCTTGTGGCCGCGGGGATCATGGACAAGTGCGAAGTGCAGCTTGCCTACGCCATCGGCGTGGCGGAGCCCGTGTCGGTGCTGATAGATTCTTTCGGCACGCGCCACCACAAGATTGACCAGGAGAAAATCCAGAAGATCGTGCGTGAGCATTTCGACCTGCGCCCGTACGGCATCATCAAGACGCTGGAGCTGCGCCGGCCCATATTCCGCAAGACCGCGGCCTACGGCCATTTCGGCAGGCAGCTGCCGGAGTTCACCTGGGAAAAAACGGACAAGGCCGACGCGCTTCGCAAGGCGGCGGGGCTGTAATCTAAATAAAAGGAAGAATGATGACGACTCAAACGGCGCTAAACCACGACGTTAAAGACATGAACCTCGCCGACAAGGGGCGAAGCAGGATTGAATGGGCCGACGGCGACATGCCGGTGCTCCGCACGATCCGCGACAGGTTCGCCAAGGAAAAACCTTTGGCTGGCGTGCGGATGTCCGCGTGCCTGCATGTGACCGCAGAGACCGCGAACCTTTGCCGCGCGCTGAAAGCCGGCGGGGCGGACCTGGTGCTTTGCGCCTCCAATCCCCTCTCCACCCAGGACGACGTGGCCGCCGCGCTGACAAAGCATTACGGTATCCCCACGTTCGCCATCAAGGGGGAGGACAACGAGACGTACTACAAGCATCTTAACAGCGCGTTGGACCATAATCCCAACGTGACGATGGACGACGGGGCGGACCTGGTCACCATGATCCTCACCAAACGGCAGGACCTGGCGGCGCAGGTGTATGTTTCCATGGAAGAGACCACCACCGGCGTCATCCGCCTTCGCGCCATGGAAAAGGACGGTGTGCTGAAATTCCCGGTGATCGCGGTGAATGACGCGGACACCAAGCACCTTTTCGACAACCGCTACGGCACTGGCCAGTCCACACTCGACGGCATCATCCGCGCCACGGACATATTGCTGGCGGGCAAGAAAGTCGTGGTGGCCGGCTATGGCTGGTGCGGCAAGGGTGTGGCCTCCCGCGCCTCCGGCATGGGCGCCACGGTGATCGTCACCGAGGTGGACCCGATCCGGGCGCTTGAAGCGGCCATGGACGGGTATCTTGTGATGAGCATGGAAGAGGCCGCGCCGCAGGGGGACCTTTTCATAACCGTCACCGGCAACATGCACGTTGTCCGGCCGGAGCATATGAAGAAGATGAAATCCGGCTCGATGGTGTGCAACTCCGGCCATTTCGACATCGAGATAGACATCAAGGGGCTTGAGGCCATCGCCAAGAAGAAGACGAAAAACATCCGTAACTTCGTGGACGGCTACGAGCTGGACGGCGGCAGGACGGTTTATGTGCTCGGCGAAGGGAGGCTTATAAACCTGGCCGCCGCCGAAGGGCACCCCGCTTCCGTGATGGACATGAGCTTTGCCACCCAGGCCCTCGCATCCGAATGGGGTGTGAAGAACAAGGGGAAGCAGGCCGTGGCCGTGCACAACGTCCCCCGGGAGATAGACGCGCTGGTCGCCACGCTGAAGCTTGGCACGATGGGTATCGGCATAGACAAGCTGACACCAGAGCAGGCGCACTACCTTTCCAGCTGGCAGCACGGGACGTAAGAATACTTTCGCCGTCAATCGCTTTTAAGAGCGGGGTGATATTCACCCCGCTCTTTTTTATGCGCGGCGCCACGGGAGCGTGGGATCATTTTTCTCCCCCTTTACAAGGAGACCTTTGCATAATTCCAGCATCGTGGTTTTGATCCATCATTTACCCCGTAATTGCGGATTGACGGCCTCTTTGCGCTCAGACAACGACTGTTTTGTGCCCCCCATGGAGCCCGCTTTAGC
>JACRLM010000042.1 GCA_016235255.1 Nitrospinota bacterium
AATCCATTCTTCCCTTGCCAGTTTTCCCGTTACCGTTTACTCTTTTCATGTGACCTCCTTGCTTTCCGTTGTTTTCGTTCAAAAACATGGTAGCAGGTGAGGTCATACCTTCGTTTCAACTAAGTTTAGGACACTTTCCGGCAAAATCCGCCGTGAATTAAACGCCTCACCCCACAATCCCAACCACCGCGCCTGTCATGCAGGTGGAAAGGGTCCCGGCAAGGATGGACTTCATCCCCAGCGACACAATCATATCTTTCTTCTCCGGAGCCATCGTCCCCATCCCGCCGATCATTATCCCAAGGCTTCCGAAGTTGGCGAAGCCGCACATGGCATAGGTCATGATAAGCCTGCTTCGGGGACTTAGCGCGCCTTCCGGCAACTGGGACATTTGCAGGTACGCCAAAAGCTCGTTTAAGACCGTCTTGATCCCCATCAGCGATCCGGCGGTCTTCGCTTCGCCCCATGGAACGCCCATCAGCCACGTCACCGGGGCCATCACCCACCCGAGCATAGTCTGGAGCGTCAGCGGCTTGCCGTCCACCATGGGAAAAACGCCGAGCAGCTGATTGACCAGGGCCACCAGCGCCACGAGCACCACCAGCATGGCGATGATGTTTATCAGCAGCGTCACCCCTTCGGCCGTCCCTTTTGTTATGGCGTCCATGGAGCTTTTCGCGTCCGAACGCGGGTCTGCTCCACCATCGGCGGTGGCCTGGGTCTCGGGAATCATGATAAGCGAAGTCATGATGGCGGCCGGGGCGCTGATTATCGAGGCGGTGAGGATGTGCCCCATCGCGTCCGGAATGGTCTTTGACAATATTATCGAGTACAGCACCATCACCGTCCCGGCTATTGTGGCCATGCCGCCGGTCATCACAATGAACATCTCGCTTCTGGTCATGCCTGCAAGATATGGCCTGACGAAAAGGGGCGCCTCCACCATGCCGACGAAAATGTTCGCCGCAGTGGATAGGCCCACAGGGCCGTTGACACCCATTGTCTTTCGCAAGGCCCAGGCGAACGCCCGCACTATCACCGGCAGTATCCGCCAGTAGAACAGGAGCGAAGAAAGGGCGCTTATCACCAGCACCAGCGGCAGCCCGCGGAAGGCGAAGATGAACGTCATGCCGGGATTTTTTTCATCGAATGGAAGCGGGCCGCCCCCCAGGTATCCGAAGACAAACGAAGTGCCGGCCACAGTGGATCGCTCCAAGGCGCCCACCATCTCGTTTAAGAGCAGGAACAGCGACTTGATCGGGGGAAAATTAAGTATCAAGGCCGCCAGCCCTATTTGAAGGAGAGAGCCTGCGATTACAATCCTGGCGTCCACCTTGCGGCGGTTCTCGCTGACCACCCAAGCAAACGCCACAAGGACGATGAAACCAAACGCGCTTTGAAGTGCCAAGGTGCCAGTTCTTTTGTTTTTGACCGGGTGAATTATAACTCATTTGAAACGGCCCCTGTGGGCAAACACAATATAATCTCCAGGGCGCGGATGGTGTTGAAAAATGAAATGTATCGAATTATCCCGGATGTTGCTTTAAAATTAGTTTAAAGAGGCTTGTAATATACTTCTGAAATAATCCAATGAGCATGAGAAGAAGACCGTTGCAGCGGACAGGGACGACTTTGGCCGGCGCGCTGGCAACGGCGCTTTTGTTCCTCGCCATGCTTTTTTTTCATCATGCCTCCTGGGCAGAATTTTTCCGCAGCCACGAAAACTTGTCCACCCGCCTGGCCCAGGTCAGGGAGGATATCTCCATCGCCCACCTGCGGCTTGAAGAGGCTGTCCACTCCGGTTCCGCCGGCAAAATGGAGGAAGCCAAACTGCGCTTTGAAAGCGCCATCAAGGCGATAGATGAAAGCCTGCCCGGCAAGCGCGAGGCCGGGGAAAAAGACGAGGTGAAACTTACAGGAAAACTGGCCGACTTAAGATGGAGCGTTGTCCGGTTAAAGCAGCTATCGGAGAAACGCTGGAAAGAGATTTCGGACACCGGCCCGGTTTCCTATTCCGACCGGGAATTTGAGAACTCTTTCCAGGAGACCCTGGCGATGGCTGGAGAGGCGGGAGAGACGCTCGGTCAGATATTCGCCGGAAGGACCGCTTCGCAGGACCGCCAGTTCGCGGTGATAACGGCGTTATGGCTTTTGATCGTTGTCGCGGGCAGCGTGGCGCTATACCTTATCAGCCGCAGCAGGGACAGGGCGCAGGAAAGCGTCGCCAAATCGGCCAAAAGCCTGGAAGAGGCCCAGAAGATAGCCAAAATGGGGAACTGGGACTGGGACATGGCAACCGGCGGCCTTAAATGGTCGGACGAGATATACCGTATCTTTGGAGTGGACAAGGAAAGTTTCGGCGCCACCTATGAGGCGTTCATGGGTTTTGTACATCCGGAAGACAGGTCATTGGTCACATCGGCGGTGGAAAACGCCCTGAAGAAAAACACCAAGTACAGCATAGAGCACAGGATCGTCCGGCCGGACGGCGCCTTGCGGATTGTCCACGAGTGGGCGGAGGTGTTCTACGACCACACCGGCAAGGCGGTGAGGATGATCGGCGCCGTACAGGACATAACGGAGAGAAAGGCGGCGGAGGATCAGCTCGCACTTGCCCGCAAGATATTCGAAAACGCCATTGAAGGGGTAATAGTCACCGATCCGGCCGGGGTCATCCAGTTTGTCAACCCCGCCGTAACCGCCATAACCGGATATGCGGCTGACGAGCTTATCGGGCTGACGCCCAGGGTGTTGCGCTCCCAACGCCAGGACAAAGAGTTTTACAAGGGGCTGTGGCGCTCGTTGTTGACACAGGGGGGATGGAGCGGGGAGATTTGGAACCGCAGGAAAAGCGGGGAAGCTTATCCGGAGTGGCTGAACATCCGCGCCATCAAGGACGCCAATGGAAAGACCATCAGGTATGTCTCCATATTCCACGACATAACGCAGATAAAGAAAAGCGAGGAGACCATACAGCGTCACATCTCCCACGACGCGCTCACGGACCTGCCCAACAGAGCCCTGTTCGAGGACAGGCTGGACCTTGCCATCTCATCCGCCCATCGCGAGGGGAAAAAGCTGGCCGTCCTCTTTGTGGGGCTAGACAGGTTCAGGAACATCAACGAAACACTGGGGCATGTGGCCGGGGACGAACTTTTGCAGCGGGTGTCGGCGAGGTTCTCCCCCTGGGCCAGGGAGGGGGACACCATCGCCAGGTTCAGTGGCGATGAGTTTGCGTTGCTTATGGAGGATCCACATACGGAACAGGACGCGGCCCATCTGGCCTTCAGGGCGATCAAGGCGGTGGAGGATCCCTTCACGATAATGGGGCACGAAATTTTCATCACCGCCAGCGCCGGTGTGGCCCTGTACCCTGCCGACGGGACGGAAGCGGCCATGCTGATCAGGAACGCGCAGTCCGCCTTGAAACGCGCAAAGGATGAAGGCAAAAATACCTTCCAGCTTTACACCCCGGCGATGAACGTCCGTACAAGGGAAATGTTAAGCCTGGAAAACGACCTTCGCAGGGCGCTGGAAAGGGAGGAGTTCGTCATTTACTACCAACCCAAGGTGAGCCTTGTCACCGGGGCCGTCACAGGGATGGAAGCGCTGATACGCTGGGCGCATCCCACGAGAGGCATGGTGTCTCCGGCCGATTTTATTCCCCTGGCGGAGGAGACCGGGCTTATCGCCCCTATCGGCGAGTGGGTGCTAATCGAAGCGCTTAAAAAGACAAAGATTTGGCACGATATGGGCTACGGCCATCTGGCGGTGGCGGTGAACATCAGCGCGATCCAGTTCCGGAAAAAAGACCTGTTGCGGACCATGGAAAAAGCCATCGCCGCATCCGGAGTCGCCCCCGCGTCCCTGAACGTGGAGCTTACCGAAAGCGTGGTGATGAAAAACGTGGAGTCGGCCGTGGCCATCCTCGGAGAAATCAAGGAGATGGGGGTGGACATTTCCATTGACGACTTCGGGACAGGCTACTCCTCGCTTAACTATTTGAAAAAGTTCCCAATTGATTACCTGAAGGTGGACAAA
Organism: Nitrospinota bacterium; assembly: GCA_016235255.1. Lineage (NCBI taxonomy): Bacteria > Pseudomonadati > Nitrospinota > Nitrospinota bacterium. The sequence continues at coordinate 4,042 of JACRLM010000042.1, forward strand.
TCGTTCATTTTTGACATCACCACCGATCCGGACGCCGCCGCTATTTCCAACCTGATCATTGCCATGGCGCATATCCTGGACATCAAGGTTGTGGCGGAAGGGGTGGAAACGGAGGATCAGCTAAAGTTCCTCAAGGAAAACGCATGTGATGAGAGAAAGTGTCCTAAACTTAGTTGAAACGAAGGTATGACCTCACCTGCTACCATGTTTTTGAACGAAAACAACGGAAAGCAAGGAGGTCACATGAAAAGAGTAAACGGTAACGGGAAAACTGGCAAGGGAAGAATGGATTTC
>JACRLM010000043.1 GCA_016235255.1 Nitrospinota bacterium
ATGGCACGCTCAATCCCTTCCACTTGAGAAAAGAATTTGAAAAAATACTCAGGAGGCTTTTTAATGAGTTATGGGCCAATGAACCATGAGGCGAAAATCCACGCCCCCTTCGGTTACCTTTTCCCGTGAGGCAACGCGAGCAAAGGGCGCGCTGGGTATCGGGGGGGCGCCGCGTTGGTCTTTGGGCATGCAGATTGACTTGCCCCAATTCAACTATTGAGGTTTTCCATCACGCGCACTATCTCGTCCACCCGGTGGGCGTATGTGTGCCGCGCCAGCGCCGCCCGCCGCCCGGCCTCCGCGATCTGTTGAAGTTCCCGCGGATGCGAAAGGTAATGCAGCGCCTTGCCGGCGATGTTCCCGTCATTGTAGATAACAAGATGTTCCCCGTTGCGGAAAAAATCGGTGAGCCCGTCCGCGTGATCGGTCAAAAGCAGGCTGCCTGAGCACATGGCCTCGAACACGCGCATGTTCAGGTCGTTCTTGATGGCGTTGTTGAACACGATGCGGCACGAGCAGAAAAAGTCCGCCATTTCCCGCATGAAAAACCGCTCGTAACGCACGTCCACTTTTTCGGCCAGCGTTTGAAGGAGCGCCACACGCCTTGGGTCGCCCATCGAGCCGACGAAGCCCACGTCGTATTTCTTGTCCATCCCGCGCATGCCATGGATATCAGGATCGCATGCAAGGGGGAGCCAGAACACGTTTGCGATTCCCCGTTTTTTAAATTCGGGAATGTACGCCCGTTGGGCGAGGAACACGGCGTCAAAATCTTTCGCCGCCTCGATGTGCCGCGCCATGTGCAGGTGGGTGTCGATAAAATACGCCGCCTTGGGAATATGGAGCTTGCCAAGGCCGGCGGGTGATTTCCCAAGCCCCGTCTCCACCCACAGAAAAAAGTCCGGATTCATATCGTCCGGCAGCCGTTCGAGCATGAATTCGGCGTCAACTGTCAGGTCCGGCGTGTGGATGTCGTGGATTCCGGCTTCTTCCTTGAGTCCGTGAAGGTCCCACGCGCGTATTATGTCCGGGGTGAGCCTGGCTCCCACGGTGAGGATGTTGTGCTTTGCGCCGAGAGCCCTGTGAAGGTAACTGGCGGCGGTGACAGGATAGGATGTGTAGGAGAGGATGATGTTTTTCCCCTCCGGGTTTGGCCTTTTGAACACCGCTTTGTCACGGCCAGCCACAATGATGTCTTCCACGTATTTGGGGCTTCCCGGGTGGCATTCCACCGCACGCGCAATCGCCGTCTCCCACTTTTCCAGGAACGCGCCGATGGGGAAAAGCCGCTCCACGGTCCGCCGCCCCTCCGCCCCCATGGCCCGCGCAAGCTCCGGACCGTCCAAAAGCTTCATCACCTTCGTCCGCAACTGTCCGGCGTCATGGCCGGTGAATCCGTCCACCCCGTCGGTTATCGGGGATGTGGGATTGGCAAGCGACACCACCGGCATCCCCGTGGCCATCGCTTCGAGCATAACTAAATTATACCCATCCTCCCATCTGGGGGTGGTGGTGTTGAGCAGCGCCCTGTTTGCCCGGTAGGCGGCCTTCAGCTCCTCCCATCCCTTTGACACGGACGCGCCGGGGATGTCCGGATTCATCCCCATGACCACGCCTGGCAGGCCGGCCATCGTCTCTTCGGCCAGCGTGTAGCCGGTCATAAGGTCGCGCAGTTTCATGTTGTTCCCCACGCGTAGCGCGCGCCGGATTTCCCCTGTATATCCGCCATACAAAGAGGTGTCCACCCCCGGCAGGATGATGTCCCCGGCAAGGCCCCAGTCGTTACGCTTGCTGGCCGATATGAACACGCAATATATGTTGGAAACAAGCTGGCGGACGCTTTCACGATATGCCGGGGCGATGTCCAGCTTGCCGCCAAGCTGCGCCTCGGTGGAGAGCCTGTTGTGGAACACAAGAATCTTCGGCAGGTTGAAGGGCTGCGCCATCACGATGTCCTTGACGTTGTGGGCCAGCATAAGGCCGTAATACCCTGGCGCGGCCAGGCGCTCTTTGGCCACGGCGGCGGACACGAGCTTTACGTTGGAGGGAATGGGGCGCATGGTTTCGTCCCACGATCCCATTGGAGCCCCTTCAAGGTTTGGCGGGGCCACCTCGAATTCGTGATTCAGCCGCGCGAGCAGCGAAAGATACGGGGTGTGCCAGTTGAAGGTGAGGATTTTCATGTCATGCGCCCTGTTCATCGTACTTGACGGCCAGGGAGTCCAGAATCGTCCGCAGCCGCTGTTTGAGCCCGAACCGCTCTGCCACGGCCTTCATCCCGTTTCCCGCTATCCGCTTTGCGCGCGAGGCGTCTGAATTCAATTCGCCAATGAGTGAGCGCGCCTGGGCCGGATCATCATAAAAAAGAATTTCCTCACCTTCGCGGAAAGCTTCCTTCATCCCGGCGGTCCTATTTGAAACGACAACGGCGCCTTGCGCCATGGCGAGTATGGCGGTCGGATAAACTCCGTCGGCGTAATTTAAGGGGACATGGACAAGCGCGATGGAGCAGGGGGGACAATGCCCCCCTTCAGAGGTGACCTCGGCGCATTTGACTGCGCCCTCGCCAAGGCTTTCCGCGATGGATTGCAGATTTCTTGCCGCCCCCTCCTCCGCCACGGCGCAAACAATCCGCCCGGTGTTTATCCCCATGCCGGAAAGGTCTGCGGCGGCGGCGGCTTTGTGCAAATCCTCAAGTGCGCCTAAGCTTCCCGCCTCCAAAGCGGCCAGCAGCTTTCCAATCCTCCTTATTGCGCCGAACACACGGTTTTTATCCTCCACGCCGGCGCTTTTGGACATAAGGGAGGCGCGCCATTTGTTCATCATTTCCGCATAGGCGCTTTGCCCGGAAGGCGGAGACAGAGCGTAAATTTCTACAGAAGTGGCGGGCTGGCCCGCTATTTTGTCCACCGAGGCGGGAAGGTACGTTCCCCGGCTTTTAATCTGGGTGAACACCGGCACATCATCGAGTCCGGATTCCTTTGCTGGCCTATCGTCAACCCCGGCCGGTCCGCCATCCCATACCGCCACCTTCAAGCCCAGCCTGCGCAGGGCTCTGGCCGCGGGCGGATTGAACCGGTCCATCAAAACGGTTTTTGCCCCCCCCTCGCGGAGCGCTTTTTCCACCTGCCAGTCCACTTTTCCATCGCCGGTCAACGGGACTGTCAATGGCTTGCAGCCCAAGTCCAATAGCGCCCGTCTCCACGATCTTGCGCGGGGGGTGTTGTCCATAAGCGCAATATGTGGCATGGATGCGTCCGCGTGGCTCGCCTCGTCCATATCCTCAAACGGAAACGGACGCAGGGCGTATGGATCAATTTCCAGCGCCGCTTCGGGATTTAATTCCTTTAGTTTTTTGAACGCCGCCGCCGCTATGTCTTCAAGCCCGGCGTCCAGGGCCATCTGGCCCCTTTTCGCCACTTGCAACCCAAGCCACCGGCCAAGCGCGGCGGCATAGTCGAAAGATGCGGCCATTCCGGGCGCGACTTTCTGCAGGATCGCATAAAACGACCACTTGTTCATGCAGGTCCCGGCGCTGACGATCCGTAGCCCCTCTATATGTGACGCCATCTGCGCGAACGAGTTCTTTGTGAAAGCTGTCTTATGGGTCGCGTCCGCGCTCATGGTGTCAAACTCGTCGTCATCGGGAAGCACTATGCCTATAAGCCCGCCGGGCTTTAATACGCGCCGCCATTCACGGAGCGCGGCGAGCGGGTCGCCGTAATGCTCCAGGTTGTGCCGGGCGATCACATAGTCCAACTCGCCATCCGCGAACATTGGAAGGTGATCTCCGGAAGCGGTCACGTCCGCCTGCGATATTCGCCCCTTCTGGCTTGCCACGTCCCCTTTTTCGCCGGGAGGGATAAGGTCCACCCCGATGGCGTCCGGATGGGTCTTCGCCGAGCCGCACCCCACATCTATCCCTTTCCCGGAAACGATGGGGAGCATGAACTCCGCTTCGGGATTTAAATGCTTGTGCGAGTTTTTTATCATGGACGCCGCCAGGTTCATCACATAAAGCGCGTCCTGGTGGTTAACGTTGACGCGGGTGGCCTCGTACCATTCCATGAAAGCTTCGGAGAAAAGGCCCATCTGGTAGTTGGCCATTCCGTAGAGGAACCACATTTCGCCGTAGCCGGGGAACCTTATTACGCCCCTTTGGAAATGCCGGGCCGCCTCGTGGTACAGGCGCATGGCGAAAAGGATCTTGCCCCGGGCGTAGTCCGGCTCGAATGACGCGGTGTCATCCACCGTGGCCAGCGTGTCCCACGCACTCCGGTAATCGCCGTTCATGGCCGATTCGGCGGCGCGGCGAATAAGGTCCGCCTGTGCCGGGTCCATATTCTCTGGCAGCACAGGGACGTCGGAAAAGTCCACCGGCATGGAACAGAACTGGTTTACCAGTCCTTCCAGAGCCGCCGGGGCCTCCGCCAGGCTTACGGTGATATCCTCAGCGGACAATTACGTCCATCTCCTTTAGCCCCAGATCACGTAGCCGGGCTCCACCCTGTCGAAAAGGTCCGGATGGTTTGGCGTGACCCTTATGGAAAAGCCGTGCCGGCCGCTTTCCGTGAGCGGTATAGCCCCCTTGAATATGGCCCTGTCGCCGTCCATTGTTGAAAAGGTCATCGGCGCGGGTTTTCCCTGTGAAAGCCCGCTGGTGGAGTCCAGCATGCCGAAATACAGCTCGGCCCGCAGGCTTTCCGGGGTCAGCCCGCCCAGCTTTATAAATGCGTTCACCTCCAGCATCTGCCCCACGCGGAAATCCGCTCCCCCTTCCATCCGCACCTCGTCCACGGCCACCCCGCCCCATTTTTCCCCCAGCGTTTTCTTCCACTTGGCAAGGTCCTTTAGGCGTTTGCGCTCGTCCTTTTTAAGGGTCTGCGACCGGGTGGCGCACGGCAGATAGAAATAGGTGGTGTAATTGCGAACCATCCTGTTGGTGTTGAACACGGTGTTCAGTTTGGACATGGACGATTTCATCATCTTTATCCATCCGCGCGGCATGTCGTCCTTCCCCCGGTCGTAGTACAGGGGGACCATTTCCTTCTCCAGAAGGTCGTAAAGCTCGCGCGATTCGATGAAGTCCTGCTCCGTGTGGTCGGCGTATTCCTTGCCGCCGCCGATGGCCCATCCGGTGTCCACCGCGTATCCTTCGCACCACCAGCCGTCCAGCACAGACATGTTCAGCGCGCCGTTGGCGGACGCTTTCATGCCCGAGGTGCCGGAGGCCTCCATGGGCCTGCGCGGATTGTTCAGCCACACGTCCACCCCCTGCACAAGGTAGCGGGCCACGTTTATGTCGTAGTTCTCTATGAACACGATATGGTTGCGCAGATCTTCGTCCCGCGCCCAGTGGATGATGTTCTTGATCAGGTTCTTTCCTTCGTTGTCGCGCGGATGGGCCTTCCCGGCGATCACGAACTGGACAGGCCTGTCCTTCACGCAAAGGATGCTCTTGAGCCGTACTATGTCCATGAAAAGCAGGTTCGCCCTTTTGTACGTTGCGAACCGGCGGGCAAAACCGATGGTAAGAGCGTCCGGGCGCAAGACCTCCTCGGCGAACCGTATCTCGCCCGCCGGGGCTCCGCGCTTGATGAGCTGGTTTTTCAGCCGTTCACGGGCGAATCCCACAAGCCGCTCCCGCCTGCGCTCGTGCGTGCGCCAGAGTTCCGCGTCCGGAATGTCCGCAATCCTGCTCCACACCGCGTCGTTGGCCGGCTCGTGCACCCAGTGGTGCCCCAGGTACCTGTCGAAAAGCCCCCACATGTCGTCGGAAAGCCACGAACGTATGTGAACGCCGTTTGTGATGGCCCGCACAGGCACGTCATGGGTGTCCAGCCCCTTGTAAATTCCCTGCCACATGCGCTTGGACACCTGGCTGTGCAGTTCCGAAACGCCGTTGGTGAACGCCGAAAGCCTTATCGCCAGCACCGTCATGCAAAACGGCTCCTGCTCGTTGTTGCTGTCCTGCCGGCCAAGAGCCAGGAACATTTTCTGGTCCAGCCCCAGGGTGCGGATGTAATCGCCGAAATATTCGAGCACAAGCTCCCGGCTGAACATGTCGTTGCCGGCGGGGACGGGGGTGTGCGTGGTGAACACGGAGGAGGCTATCACTTCCTCCTTCGCCTCGTCGAAGGAAAGCCCGTCGTCAACCATCAGGTGGCGGATGCGTTCCAGCGCCATGAAGGCGGAGTGCCCCTCGTTCATGTGATACACCGCCGGGGTGATGCCGATTGCCCGCAGCGCCAGCATCCCGCCCATGCCGAGCATTATCTCCTGCTCCATGCGCATCCTGATGTCGCCGCCGTAAAGCTGGTATGTGATGGAGCGGTCCGCATCGCGGTTTTCCGGAAGGTTGGTGTCCAGCAGGAACAGGGGAGTGCGGCCGGCCTGGGCGCGCCATATGCGGGCGGTCACCATCCTGCCGGGGTATTGCACCTGTATCCTGATCTCGTTTCCCTTGTCGTCCCGTTCGGGGAAGATGGGCATGGTGTAAAAGTCGTTCTCCGGATATTCCTCCCGCTGCCACCCGTCCGGGTTGAGGTACTGGTGGAAATATCCCTGCTGATACATAAGGCCCACCCCGATTATCGGCAGGCCTATGTCCGACGCGGCCTTAAGATGGTCACCGGCCAGGATGCCAAGGCCGCCGGAGTATATCGGCACCGATTCGGTTATCCCGAACTCCGCGGAGAAATACGCCACGCGGATATCGCCCACACGGGCCTGATGGGTCTTCTGGAACCAGAAGGAGGACTCCATATAGTTGTTCAGATCGTAAAGCACCCGGTCCATATGGGTGGTGAACCCGTCGTCCTCCGCCAGTTGGTCCAGGCGCGACTGGCTGATAAGCCCAAGGAGCTTCACGGGATTATGGTTGGTCTCTATCCAAAGCTTGGTGTCCAGCCTGCCCCAAAGGTTCACCGCGTCCGGGTGCCACGCCCACCACAGGTTTTTTGCCAGTCCCTCCAGCGGCCGCAGCCGCTCCGGCAGGGACGGGTGGATCATGTATTCTTTTATTTTACGCATAGACCAGCATCTCCCCTTAACGCGTTATCCCTCAATGGCGCAACCTGCGGAGGCTTTCCCCCGCGCCGTGTACCAGTATATAACAACAAAGGCTTGGGCAATAATTAGATTTGGGGGGGAGAAACAAAAAAAGACCGCCCATTGCTGGACGGCCCAAGGTTTACCCCGTGAAGGGGTAAGCCTGCGAAGTAAACTTCTTGTTATGAATTCCGCGCAGGCTCCTATCTGATGAGTTGGAGTATAATAAATCACTTTTCCAAATGCAATGATTTTCTTACAGGCAGGGGGCGGGCATGAAAATATTGGGGCTGGACATAGGGACAAATTCCATAGGGTGGGCGGTCATCGAACGGGATGACGAAAAACAGGACGACGTGGCCGGAAACGGAAAAATACTTGGCTCAGGGGCAAGAGTGTTCACCGCCCCGGTGGAAGACAAGACCGAAGCGCCAAAGAATCAGGAACGCAGGGCGAAACGGGGGGCGCGGAAAATCCTTGCGCGGCGCCGGATGCGGATGCTAAGCCTTGCTAACGTTCTTATTTCAGCGGGGATGTTGCCAGCATACTTCCTTGATAACGAAGCAGAGCGGTTAAAGCTTTGCAACTCCATAAATCCTTATCAGGCTCGCACGGACGGTCTGGAAAGGATGCTTTCCCTTCACGAGTTTGGCCGCGCTTTATTTCACATGAACAAAAGACGCGGTTTTAAAAGCAACCGCAAGGCCGACAGGAAAGAAAAGGACAAAGACAAAAGCAAGGTTCTGGGCGCGATCAAGGAACTTTCGAAAAAGATAGGCGGGGACACTCTTGGCCAATATCTCTACTCACAAAATGGCGGGATATCCATCCGCAAGCAATACACCCACCGCGACATGTATGAAACTGAGTTTGATAAACTTTGGGCCGTGCAATCCGCCCATCATTCCGCGCTGACGCAAGACCTTAAAGTAAAAATCCACCGGGCGCTTTTCTTCCAGAGGCCGCTCAAGTCGCAGAAAAACCTTGTGGGATTTTGCGATCTGGAGAAAAAATTATGGAAGACGCCTGAAGGGCGCTTTATAGACAAAGGCCCGCGCCGCGCCGCCAAGTCCCACCCAATGGCACAGAGAATCAGAACCTTGCAGGACATCACCAACCTTAAAATCAACGGCGCTCCTCTTAACGAAACGCAACGCAAGGACATCATAGTTGCCATTGACGGGAAGGAAAAGCTGACTTGGGCGCAGGTTAAAAAAGTTGCGGGACTGCATAAGGAGACAAAGCTAAACCTGGAAGAAACCGGTAAAAAGCACATTCCTAGCGATTATACATCTTTCAATATTGCAAGAGCCCTGGGCGGCAAATGGGGTGCTCTGGACGAAGCAAAGCGGGAATGTTTATATACCGACCTTGCGACAATTGAAAACGAAGCGGCGTTAATCAAACGCCTTACCGGGGCTTGGAGCTTTTCAAAGGAAGAGGCGGAAGTTCTTGCCAAAGTGGAGTTGGAAGATGGTTACGCCGCCCATTCTTTAAAAGCCATCAAAAAGCTGTTACCACATATGGAAGCCGGACTCACCTATCCAGAAGCCAAAATCAAGGCGGGCTACGGCGCTGTGAGCGGCGCCAGTGGTGGACTTGGCCAACTTCCCGAACCGCCGCAAATGCGAAATCCTGTTGTCCAAAAAGCGTTGTATGAAACCCGCAAGGTAGTAAACGCCATCATCCGGAAATTTGGTAAGCCTGACATCATCCGGGTGGAACTGGCGCGGGACGCCAAACAACCCAAGAAGGTGAAAGATGATCGGTTAAAGCAAATACGTGATCGAGAGGAGGAGAACGAAACTATAAATAACGATCTTAAGAATGAATTCGGTGTAGCCAAGCCGACAAGGGAGGATAGGGAAAAGTACCGCCTTTGGATTGAGTGCAATCAAACCAGTCCCTATTCAGGTAAAACCATAGGCAAGCAGGAACTATTCGCAGCCGATGTTCAGGTGGAGCATATTCTCCCATGGCAGCGTTCACTCGATAATTCCTACATGAACAAGACGCTATGTTTCCACACGGAAAATCTGGGAAAAGGGGACAAAACACCTTTTGAAGCATGGGGTCACTACGAACAGAAATGGGGCGAAATTGAAACGAGAATCCAAAACTTTCCGCCTTCGAAACGCCGACGGTTCTACATGACCGAAATCCCCGATGGCTTTCTGGACAGCCAGTTGACTGACACGCGATATATCACAAAGGAAGTGTGCGCCTATTTAAAAACAACCGGGGTGCGTGTTGATACGAACAAGGGGCTTTTCACCGCATGGCTAAGGGGTGAATGGGGCCTTTATGATATTTTGCCCAGGCGCAATTACGATCTGAAAGCCGGCAAGGACCGCTCCGACCACCGCCATCACGCTCTGGACGCAATAGTCATTGCCCTAACCGGCCCATGGCAGGTTCATGTGATGAGCAGGGCTACATCACGCGGTGATGGACGGATGCGTTACTCAAACTTTCCGGCCCCTTGGCCCAACTTCCGCGATGACGTTAAGACCGCCATTGACGAAATCATCGTCTCCCACCGCGCCACACGCAAGATTCGCGGGGCGCTTCATGAAGAAACTTCGTATGGGGCGACATCGGAAAAAGGTGTTTTCGTCCGGCGAAAGGCGATAGAGAGCATGACACCCGGTGAAGCGGAGCGGATCAGGGATGCGCGCATCAAGGATATGGTTCAAAAACGGATTGAGGAGCATGGAGGTGATTATAAAGCCGCGCTCAAAACCGAATTTGTCATCGGCAAGAATCCGGTAAAAAAGGCGAGGATCACCGTCAACATGGGCGTGGACACTGTTTTCCCCATCAAAGACGAAACTGGCAAGGCTTACAGGTATGTGACATATGGCAACAACCACCATATCGAGATCGTCAAGAATCTGAAAACCGGAAAACATGAAGGGGTTGTTGTTACCACCATGGAGGCCGCCCGGCGCGCCCGAATTGGGAAGCTGGCCATTATCCAGCGCGATCACGGGGCGGATTATGAGTTTGTGATGTCCCTTTCCATCAATGAGATGGTGAAGATACCGGTGGATGGAGGGTTTGAGTATTATAGGGTGCAACTTCTAAACCAAACATCAAAGCAAATCACGTTAAGAAAACATACCTCTGCGGATATAACAGATAACTCAACAAGGCTCATGCCTGTCCCTAGCTCATTACTAGGAACTGGAGCGCAAAAGGTAATTATCTCCCCCATTGGCGATGTTTTTCCAGCACATGATTAAACGGACGGTCGAAATATCATCGGGGGCGGCGCATCTTTCCCTGCGGCTAAAACAGCTTGCGGTAAAAAGAGATGGCGAGGATGAAGTGACCGTGCCGCTGGAGGATCTGGGGATCCTCGTTATCAGCCACCCCCATGTCTCCATCACCAACGCCTTGCTGGCGGAATGCGCGGCTCAAAACATTGTTGTTATATTTTGCGACGGTAAACACATGCCCGGTGGGGCCATGCTCCCCTTTAGCGGCCACACCACCCAGGCGGAGACCATGGAGGCGCAGATAGCCGCCAGCCAACCGGTGAAAAAGCGGATATGGCAGTCCATCATCGAGGCAAAAATCGCGGGCCAAGCCAAAGCGCTGGAGGCGTGTAGTGGCAAAGGAAAAGCGCTTTTCGAAATGGCCAAAAAGGTTAAGTCCGGCGACACGGAAAACATGGAGGCCCGCGCCGCCCAATATTATTGGCCCAGGCTTTTCGGAAAAGATTTCCGGCGGGACAGGGAAGGTGGCCCTCCCAACTCCATCCTCAACTATGGTTACGCCATCGTCCGCGCCTCCGTGGCGCGCTCCCTCGTTGGGGCCGGGCTACATCCTTCGTTGGGCGTCCAACACCGCAACCGATACAACACTTTTCGTTTGGCCGACGACGCGATGGAGCCGCTCCGCCCGATAGTGGACATGAAAGCTTACGCGCTATGGAAAGAAAACCCTGAGGTGGATGTGGAAAAGGAGACAAAACGGGTGATGCTGGAGATATTGGCCATGGATTTGGCGTTCAATGGCGGCAAGGAGCCATTCATGGAGGCGATGGCACATTACGCCGCGTCTTTGCGGCGCGCCATCGCCGATGGCGAAACGCTTGCGATACCGGAATGGTAAGCTTTGGAGGGTTCCGCTCCATGTGGATTGTTCTGATGTTCGATCTGCCAGTGGTGGAGCCGGAGGAACGCAAGGCGGCCAACAGGTTCCGCAAGGACTTAAAACTTTGCGGATTCACCATGATGCAATTGTCCGTATATACACGGCACGCCGCCAGCGACGAAAATGCCCAGATTCACTTAAAAAAGGTGAAGGGATTTTTGCCGGACAAAGGGGAGGTGCGGTCACTAATGATCACCGACAAGCAGTTTGAGCGGATGCAGGTTTTCTATGGAAAAATGCGCAAACCGGCGGAACGCGCCCCGGCCCAGCTGGAGTTTTTATGAACTGAAGGCTCTAATAGGCCCTGCAAAACCAACCGGTTCCGCAGAGCCTATTATATCAGATAGGAGCCTGCGCGGAATCCACAACGATGGCAGCCGAGGGGAAAGCACATCAAAGATTATATCAGATAGGAGCCTGCGCGGAATCCACAACGCTCAGCACCGCCGCAAGTTTTTTGCCGTCATTATATCAGATAGGAGCCTGCGCGGAATCCACAACGCCTATCGGTATCAGCCATTTTATACCTCTAATTATATCAGATAGGAGCCTGCGCGGAATCCACAACGCGGATACAACCTGTCCGGAGACATGAACTATTATATCAGATAGGAGCCTGCGCGGAATCCACAACCGCCTCGTTATGATCCCAATCGTATTCCATATTATATCAGATAGGAGCCTGCGCGGAATCCACAACGCAAGGTCTGCCAGTTCAATGCACAGCATATATTATATCAGATAGGAGCCTGCGCGGAATCCACAACTATTTGCCGGATTTTCCAGAAATTGCTGGAATTATATCAGATAGGAGCCTGCGCGGAATCCACAACGTGATATCGCGGTGATATCATCTTGTTCCAATTATATCAGATAGGAGCCTGCGCGGAATCCACAACCGTATCGTATGACTGATCTGGATGGGCCGAATTATATCAGATAGGAGCCTGCGCGGAATCCACAACGACCCGTTAAAAATAAATTACAAAATGCCATGCTGCGCCTGTTTCATAGGCACAGCATGGCATTTTGTAAAACATTGAACATGAAAAAAACAAACTACACCGCCTTCACTTCAAATCTTTCCTGGTGCAGCTTGGCGTCGGGATTTATCACTATCTCCACATCAAGCTCTTCTTCCATGTGGTCCAAGTGGGCGCTTTCTTCCTCGAACAGAAGTTCCGCGACTCCGGGCGACACTTCGCATATTATCTTCTTCTCCCCGCCGGGCGCATGGGAGGCCACGCGGCGTATCTCCCGGTACAGCTCGTACAGCACCGTGAGGGTGGACTTCACCACCCCGCGCCCGTCGCAATAGGGGCATACTGTGGTCAACGTCCGCGAAAGCGAATCGCGCACCCGTTTTCGGGTCATCTCCACAAGCCCAAGCTCGGATATTTTCAGGATGTTCGTGCGCGACCTGTCCCCCCGCAGCGCCTGGTTGAGCGCGGAATAGACCTTTTCCTTGCTCTCTTCCCGCTCCATGTCTATAAAGTCTATTATGATAAGCCCCCCCAGGTTGCGAAGCCTAAGCTGATAGACGATTTCCTTCACAGCCTCCAGGTTGGTCTTTAATATCGTCTCTTCCTGGTTGTGCTTGCCGACGAACTTGCCGGTGTTCACGTCTATGGCGGTGAGCGCCTCGGTCTGGTCTATCACGATATACCCGCCCGACTTTAGCCACACGCGCCGGCCCAGGGCGCGCTCTATTTCTATCTCTATCCCGTGCGCGTCGAATATCGGTTCGGCGGCGGTGTACTGCTCTATCGCCCCGCTTATCTCCGGCAGGTACGACTCGCAGAAGGCCACCGCCCGTTCGAACTCGTCCCGGTCGTCTATCACCACGCTTGTCACGTCCTTGTTGAAAAGGTCGCGGATGGAGCGCTGGATGATGTTCAGGTCGTGGTACAAAAGGCTGGGGGTGGGGGCTGTCTCGTATTTTGATGTGATGGAGGCCCACAACTTGTCCAAAAACTCGATGTCGTGGGCCAGGTCCGCCTCGTCCCGCCCCTCGGCGGCTGTGCGTATGATGTACCCGGAGCTGTTTTTCTTCAGCCGCCGCACGATGTCGCGCAACCGTTTTTTCTCCGCGTCCCCCTCTATCCTGCGGGACACGCCCACCTGCCCCGTCCCCGGCATGAACACAAGGTAACGGCCCGGGATGGTGACATAGCAGGTGATCCTGGCCCCCTTGGCGCCCATGGGGTTTTTGGACACCTGCACCATAAGTTCGCTTCCTTCGCGCAGGATGTCCTCGATTTTCGGCGCCCCATGGTCGTTGGGGGCTCCTTCCATTTCCACCTCTTCGTCGTGCGGCGCCCCCCCCTCGCCGCCGGCCATATAGCCGGATACGCCGCCGGATGGTTTGCCTATGTCCGAAACGTAAAGGAAACCGGCCCGAGGCAAACCCACGTCAACAAAGGCAACCTGTATTCCCGGCAGCACTTTTGTGACCTTCCCTTTATAGATGTTGCCGACGATCCCCTGTTCGGCCTTGCGCTCGATGAAAAGTTCCGTGAGCAGCCGGTTTTCAAGCAGGGCGACCCTGCTTTCCGACGATGTGATGTTGCAGATGATTTTCGACACGGCCCCGCCAGGTGATAATAGTATTAAAAAATCAAGGAATTATAGCATATGTGGGGATGCAATGAAGTGATTGGACGTGGTTTGACACTGACGAGATAAAACAAAGCCGCCCGGCGGGGAAACAATCCCGCCGGACGGCAAGATCAAAACACAAAACGCACGGTCATCGCAGTATCAAGTTGCCGTGAATATCACAGTGCAATCGGCTGTGATGGGGCCTGTGGTGTAGGTACCCTCGCCAAACATTTGGTTAATCGGCACAGTCCAATCGCCTGCGGGACATGTACCACCGACTATCTGCCCTGGAAAGCCAGACACAACAAACGATATTGTTGATCCGGAGGCCACCGGCTGGGCAGTGTTTGGGTTGGAAACAGCCCCCAATAAAGCGCTCGGGGTCACCGTGTATTGCGCAGAGGTTACCGTCGGTGGCGGATATACGCAGCTGCCGTCGTTCACGATGTTGTGGTAGTCGTAGTTGAGCGCCGCCGGATCAGCGCACCCCGAATATTGGCAAATCCCGGGGGGACCATATACCGTGGCGCTGGGATCGTAGTTTTCAGCGTGATAATCGGTGCATCCCATTATATCCGGGGGAGTGGCGTCCACCGCCGCTGAAGATGAATCCGACTCATTGCCGTCCCCGTCCACGCCGGTGACAACGTAATCATAGGCGCCTCCATTGTGGGCGTTCTCGCACGAGGTCGCGGTAACATGGCCGCACACCAGGGTACCGTCCACCTTGGCCGAGTTGCGGGCTGTGGCGGCCTGGGCGTAAACGTTATAACTTGCGGCGCCCGGCGCCACGGTCCAGCTTATTACATCCGACGCTTCCCCGCGGACCACCGTAACTTCCGTTGGGGCGGAGGCTGATGAGGCCGTGGAGCCGGCTGTATTGGAATATCCGCCGCCGCAGGCCGTGAGAGTAGCGCCGATCAGGAAACAAATTGAGATAGCGGCAAATACTCGGCCGCGTAAAGTTCTTTCCATATTATAAGTAGTCCCCCATATATTGAATAACAGCCACTTGCTGGTCCTTCGGAAAGATAGCGGAGAATCCCCCGGCAACACCTGAAATAGTACCCAGATTGAACTGTCTTATATTGTCGGATATGTCGAGTTGTGAGATATGGACTAAAACATATGCGAAAAGGATTTTTTTATTACTTTGGGGCAACTTGATAACTGCTTCGATATGAAAAGTTATGATTAGTAAATGTAACGATTTAGCTGCAGGATGGTTTTAAGCCGGGTATGCCAAGGGAGGAGCGAATTAATAGGCGAGTATAATCGTTTCCCGATCAACGGGGTGTTTGGGCGCCGTGTCCTTATATAGGCCGGAGTCCCACCTGCAAGATGCTGGCGCCGCAATAAAATATTTCTCCTCTCTCCCGCCATATCCCATAAACTTGTGCGATGAATTCTTTATTTGAAAACGAGCTTCAAAAAGCCAGGGATAGCGGGCTTATGCGGTCGTTTAAGACCGTCGTCAATTCCACCGGCAGGACGGCGGTGATAAACGGCCGGGAAGTTTTGATGTTCGGCTCAAACGATTACCTTGGTTTGTCGCGCCATCCGGAGGTGGTCAAAGCTGTGGCCGGACACGTTGAAAAACACGGTTTTGGCGCCGGTTCCTCGCGCCTTGTATGCGGCAATACCGCCGCCCACGAAGAGTTTGAAAGCCAGATCGCCGCTTATCTCGGTAAACCGGCGGCCCTCACTTTCAACTCCGGCTATTCGGCCAACGTGGGGACGCTCACGGCATTGCTGGGCAAAGGTGATGTGGTGTTCGCCGACAGGTTGTGCCACGCCAGCATTCTGGACGGAATCCGCTGGTCAGGCGCCAAACTTGTCCGGTTTGTCCATAACGATGCAGATTCACTCCGGAGCCTGATGCTAAAACATGGTTCGAGGCGAGGCAAAAGCCTGGTTGTCACCGAAGGGGTATTTTCCATGGACGGTGACAAGGGGCGGTTGCTGGAAATCGGCCGCGTGGCAAAGGAGCATGGCGCCATATACATGGTGGACGACGCGCACGGGGTGGGAGTGTTCGGCCCGGATGGGCGAGGAACCATACACGAAGCGGGGGCGGCAGAACTTGTTGATATCCATATAATTACCCTTGGTAAAGCATTCGGGGGGACTGGCGGGGTGGTGGCCGGATCGAAAAGTTTGATTGACGGGCTTGTCAATTTTTCCCGCTCGTTCGTTTATTCCACCGGTATTCCACCAGCGGCGGCGGTGGGCGCAATGGCGGCCTTGAATGTAATAAAAAGTGACGAAGGCAAAAAACTGAGAAGTAAAATTATGACAAACATGGAAAAAGTAGTTTACTGCTTTAAAAATGCGTGTTATATTTCAGTGAGTTGCGCGTCGCAGATTATTCCTGTGCCGTGGGTGGACGATAAAGATCTGGCAAGCGCGGGGGATCGCCTGCTGGAACTGGGCGTTTTTGCCCCCGCCATACGGCCGCCGACGGTGCCCAAAGGGACGGGCCGGTTCCGCGTGTCCATCACGTCGGACCATACGGAACAGGACATTGCGAAAGCGGCGTCGGCGTTTGGCCGGATATTGACAGGGCAGGGGGATTAGGAAGGGATAGAGGTAGTGGCAAAACCGAAGGACAAGACCAGGATTCTCGTAGCCGATTCGCACGAAACAAGCCAGCATGTCATAACCATCATGCTACACAAAATGGGGTATGAGAACATCTTCGAAGCGTCCAACAAGGCCCAGGCGGAAGCCATAATCAAACAGAACATACGCAGCAACGCCGGTATGTCCGGCCTTTTGGGGGGCGCCGCCCCGAAGGAAGTGTGCGACCTGGATCTATTGATACTCGACGCGGACCTTGCGCCGGACGGCGGGTTGCCGTTTTTAAAGGCGCTGCGGACGAGGTTCAAGCCGGACCAGCTTTGCGTCCTTTTCACCGCCATGAAGGGGAAAGAGAGCATTTTCCAGATAGCCGGCCCCGCGGGGGCCAACGACTTTATCGTCAAACCGTTTTCAAAAGACATACTATCCATAAAGCTCGAAGTTCTGTTGGGGAGCGACAGGCCGCCGGTCATAAAATCCTTCAGCCTTGGGGCGCCCGCTCCCGCGAAAAAAGCGCTTCCCGCGCCGCCGCCGCCCAAACCCAACGGAGAAGTGGGGGCTGCGTTCCCCTTTGCCGCGGAGAAGCCCGAACCCGCCGCGCCGGTGGCCCAGGTGGCCATGCCGGCCACGGTGGAGCCGAGAATGGCCGCAAAGCCCGCTTCCGCCCCCGCGGCCGCGTCCAGAGGGACCGGCGGCGTGGCGTTCCACGGAAGGCGCGTGGCGCAGGGCCCGGCCTACACCACCGACGGCCCCCCCACGGCGGAGCTTGTGGACGGGCATATAAACGGCCATTATCACGAGCAGGTGAACGTGATCGGCGGCGGCCAGAACTGCTATTGGGCGCGGGAGACCAAGGACGGCGACAAGGTGCGGGTGGAATATCTATCCGCCAAAGGGACCGCCACAGGCATGGAGGCCAAGGTGGTCAGCCGTGAACAATTCATGTACACGTTCGTCCTGTGCCGGCAAGACAACTGCCCGATCATGAAGAGATTGGCGGGGGGGTGAGGGGGATTACAATTTCCGTGGTCAGCGACCACGGGGAAGCATCTTTTTTAACAAATTGTGCGCTATGAACTGCCAGACATGCGGCGCTTCGATGGAGCGGCAGGTGACGGATCTTCCTTTCAAAACCGGCAATCAATCTATCGTCATTTTAAAAGGCCTGCCAGTCCTGCAATGCGGCAATTGCCGCGAATACATCATTGAAGATTCCGTAATGGAAAAAGTTGAAGCTATTTTGACCAAGGCGAACGCAACAGCGGAATTGGAAATAGTAAGATACGCGGCGTGAGGGATGAATTGAACAATATATCTCCCACCTAAACCCCTCTCCTGTCTTTCCCCCAGATTATCTTGTGCAACTGCGGGTTCAGCCTTGCCGCCAGTTTCGATTCGATGAGCCACATGGCCAGGTCCTCCATCTCCACCATTCCCCAGGCGGCGGAGAATAACACCGCCGTCTGATTGCACAGCCGCCGTTCGCGGCATATCGCCACCGCCCAGTTAAAATCGTCCCTGGACGTGACGACGAATTTCACCTCGTCGGCGGTGGTGAGCCTTTTGAAATTGACCTCGTTGAACGTCCCCTCAGACTTGGAGCCGGGGGTCTTTATGTCCACCACGCAGCTGGCAACGGTGTTCACTTCGCCGATGTCCACCGTGCCGTTTGTCTCCACCATCACCTCAAACCCCTCCGCCGCCAGCTTTTTCACAAGCGCCACGCAGCCGGGCTGGATCAGCGGCTCCCCTCCGGTGACTTCCACCAGGTCCACCCCGAACGCTTTCACTTGCTCAACGATCTGCCCCATCGTCATCGGCTCCCCTTTGCCACGGGCTGCGTATTCGGAGTCGCAATAGGCGCATCTGATGTTGCACCCGGCCAGCCGGACGAAGACGCAGGGGCGGCCTATCTGGCTGGACTCTCCCTGGATGGAGACGAATATCTCCGATACGTTAAGGGAGTTCATCAGCGGGGGCGGCCGGCTGCTCCGCCGGAGCGGCGGCGGCCAGCATTTCACAGGTTTTGCGCGCGGCGGTCTGTTCCGCCTCTTTTTTCGTCCTGCCCGACCCGTCGCCATACGGGGTGTTCGCGATCCAGACCTGCACCTTGAACATCTTGTCATGGTCCGGCCCGGACTCCTCCATCACCCGATATTGCGGCGGCGCAGGGACGCTTTTCAGCTGTTTTTGCAGCAAGCCTTTGTAGTCCACCTCGGGCTTGAGCTCCGCCGCCTCGTCTATGGCCGCCTTTATCACCCCCAGGGTGACGTGATATGTGGTGTCAAAAGACGAGTCCAGGTATATGGCCGCGATGAGCGCCTCGAAAGCGTTGGCCAGAAGCGAGTTTTTCTCCCGCCCCCCCGTGCTGTCCTCCCCCTTGCCAAGCAACAGGCATTTGCCCAGTTCCACGTTCCGGGCGAACCTTGCCAGCGATCCTTCGTTGACCACCTGGGAGCGTATCTTGGAAAGGTCCCCCTCCCGCAGCTGCTGCCCCTGGAAGAAAAGGTAGCGCGACACGATAAGGTCCAGCGCCGAGTCGCCCAAAAACTCCAGCCGCTCGTTGTCCTTTATCTTAAGCTGGCGTTCATTGGCGAAGGAGCGGTGGGTGAGGGACTTTACCAGCAGGGACTGGTCGCGGAACTGGTAATTGATGGCTATCTGAAGTTTTGCCAGCGCCTCGTCTGTCCCGCCGCCCGGTTTCGTTGAAAGAGTGTTGTCCAAGTTTGCCTTTCAAATCACGTTGCATCATTTTATTCGCCAAGGCAATTTCATAGCAAGGGGTATGCTAGAATAAATTCCGCCGCCCAGGACGGCATGGCCCGAACCGAAGAGGAATCAAAAAACATGAAAAGAAGTAAAATCGCCGCCATAGCGCTATGTCTGTCCGCCATAATCACAGGCTGCGCTTCCGGCGGCTCTGGTTCAAAAGGGGACAGCGGGAAAACTTCCACGCTCCACTCCGATGGGACAAGGAACCGCACTTACACCGCCCGGACGATCCTGTTCTCCACCGGCCCCACGCCCGTGGCCCAGGAACGCAAGTTCACGGGAGACCTGGAGATAAACGTGAAGGGGGGCATCCGAAGCTATAAATTCAGGAACGACTTTGGCGGTGACGCGAAGGCCAACACCACCGTGATGGTGGCCATATCCGGCGGCGGCGCCGGATTTTCTGTGCAGGACGGAGCCGGGGCGAAACTTACCGAGCAGACCAACGGCAAGGCCTATGGCATGGCGGTGCTTTTTCAGAACAAATCCAACACCGGGACGAACCAGATAAAATGGTTTTTCGGCGAGACGCTCATATCAAGCGTGATAGAGGGATACTCGCAGGACGGGACGATGGTCTATTCAGAAGTGACCGCTTATATAGTCCAATAGCCAGTAAATGGCGGAGAGAGAGGGATTCGAACCCTCGGTAAGGTTTTACCCCTACACACGCTTAGCAGGCGTGCACCTTCGGCCAACTCGGTCATCTCTCCTGCGGCCATGCAGTCAGTTATTATAACATCAGCGGCGGAATGGTAAAATACCCGTCAGCCGATTTTAATTGACTGCGCTTTCAAACGATTCAGAAGAATACAATCAATCAAAATGCATAGCCGGTCAAGTATGATCCGTCCTGGCGGGATGGCTGTGGTCTGTCTTTCCCTGATGGCGGTTGCGGTCCCGTGCCTGCCGTTGATCCCCTTCGATGGAATAATGTGGGATTTCTGGCAGGAATGGGGGCCGTTCCATCTGCTTGTCACCGACTATTTCTCGGAAACTTTCCGCCAGCGTATGGAATTCCCCGTCTGGCTCAACACGGAGCGTTTCGCGGGAATGGCCCATCCGGTGTTTTATGGGACCTTGCTGTATCCGGTCCTGGGCGCCATCGGATCGGCCACTGGCGGCGCCGTGGCGATAAGGCTGCTGGCGGGGGCGGTGTTCATGGCGCAGTTCGCGCTTGTGGCCTCGGCTGTGGCGCGGCTTGGTGGGGGCAGATTCATGGGATTCACTGCCGCCTGCCTTGTGATCTGGGCCGCATACCCGCTCACAAACCTGTATAACCGCTCGGCGGTGACGGAGTTTTTCGGAACGGCTTTTTTCACATGCGCCATATCCGCCTGGTTTTTGTTCATCAAGTCGGGCCAATGGCGATGGCTGAACCTGGCGGTCTTCTTTTTCGCGGCCATGGCCGGCGCCCATCCCATCACATCTTTGTTTGCGGCGTCCGTTTTCTGGTGGGTGTTCATTTTAAGCTTTCTTCCTCCTTCGAACCTTCCGTTTTTCCGGGGCCTTTGGAAAGCGGCCGGCTCCGCTCTGGCCTGCATCCTATGCCTTGCGCCGTGGCTTTACGCGGTGCATGACCTGGGGGGCGCGCTGGACATCGCGAACAGGGAATCGCTGATCTACTATTTCACGTTTGACTCGCTCAAAAGCAGGCTGATGCCTTTTCCGTTCGACGCGCGCTCGATATCCGGCGCGGTCAATGCGATCCGTGTCCCGCACTGGGACACGCAGTTGAACGTTCCCCTGCTTGGTCTTTTCGCGGCCACCGCCGTGTTCGCCTTCCGGTCGAGCCGCCGTGAAAAATGGACGTCGCTTTCAATCGTTTCAAGCGTCAGCATGCTCAGTTTCGCGTTTTTCCTGTGGATTTCGGTGAATCCGCATTCGCAGTCGTTCACGCCGGACGTGTTCAATATGGTCCAGTACGCCTCCCGCCTGGTCTCTTTTCAGAACGTATCGCTGCTTTGCGGATTTTTCTTTTTGCTTTTCCTGGCGAACGGGTCACAACCGGCGGAAGCGGAACTAAAAGCCGATGCGCCGTCAAATTGGCCTGGCGTTTCGCTCATGATCTTCTTGCTGGCCGTTTCCGCCGCGGGCATGGCCGTCAAGCTATCGCACGCGATGGAGATCATGGCAGCGCCGCAATCCCGGGCAACCGGCGAGGATATCGTCCAGGCCAGCCTGCTGTATCCGATAGATTACACCACGCCGAGTTTGTACCGGAAATTGACGGACGGTGAGGCGGCCGGGATGAAAAAATCCACATTCAATGTCAAAACGGATCGCTCATTCGGGGAACTGGAAAACGTGGCGTTGACGCTCGACAGGCCCGGATGGGTGATGACCAACCTGGTTCCATTCCCCTGGAACACGATTTATGTGGATGGCAGGCCGGTTGCCGCCGGGGATTTGCGGACAAGGGACTGGCGGCTTGTTTTCATGGCCCCGGCCGGAAACCATATAATCAGCGCCGGTTTTTCGCCTCCAACGGTGTGGACATTAATGCGCCGCATCGCCGTCCCCCTGTTTTTCGCATGGGGCGCCGTCTCGGTGGCGAGCCTGTTTATCTTCCGTAAAACCGCCAACTCACTCCCTGCGCAAAGCGTCCACAGGGTTTAACTTCGCCGCTTTCCACGCCGGGTACCAGCCGAAGAACACCCCCACAAACAGCGCCACCGAATAGGCGGTGATCACGGACTTTGGGGACACGAACGTTTTCCATTCGGTGAAGCTTGCGATGGCAAAGGCCGCCACAGCCCCCAGCAAAATGCCGATCACACCCCCCACGCTCGACAGCACCGCCGATTCCACAAGGAACTGTTTCATGATGTCCATCCGCCGCGCCCCCAGCGCCTTGCGAAGCCCGATCTCTTTGGTCCGCTCCGTGACGGTGACGAGCATGATGTTCATTATCCCGATCCCCCCCACCAAAAGCGATATGGCCGCGATACCGCCTAATAGCAGGGTCATCGTCCGGGTGATCTCCTCCATGGACTTTAATATCTCAAGTTGGGTGCGCACGTGGAAATCGTCCTCCGCCCCTTTGCGTATCTTGTGGG
This sequence comes from Nitrospinota bacterium, assembly GCA_016235255.1. Lineage (NCBI taxonomy): Bacteria > Pseudomonadati > Nitrospinota > Nitrospinota bacterium. The sequence continues at coordinate 22,224 of JACRLM010000043.1, forward strand.
ACTTGCGCAGGATGTTGATGACCATTTCCTTGCCATAGTCGAGCGCGTCCTCGCTGTCGAGCGCAATGGATATTTCCTGCAGGTGCTTTCCGCCGAATAGCCTCTGCTGGAACGAGGTGATGGGGACAAGCGCCTGGTCGTCCGCGTTCCACCATCCCACTTCCCCCTTTTCCGCCAGCACGGCCACCACGAGGAAATTGATGTTGTTGATCTTCACATACCGGCCAAGTGGATCCTTTCCGGCGAAAAGCTTTTTAACAACCTCCGTGCCAAGCGCCACAACCCGCCGCGCCCCGGATATGTCCGCCGTGTTGAAAAACCGCCCCTCCTCCACGGAGAACGAACGGACGAAAAGGTATTCCGGGCTGACCCCTATGATGCTGGTGCTTGTGTTCTGGGAGCCGAACTTCACCTGCGCCTGCTTGGAGCTGGAGGGTGCGATGGCCACCGCGTGGGGGACGTATCTTTTTATCAGCGCCGCGTCGTCCATCAAAAGCGTCTCCGCCGGGGCTCGGCGCACGTGCCGCTGTTCAAGCAGGCCGGGGCGGATTATCAAAAGGTTCGTCCCAAGATTCTGTATGTTGCGGATGACGCTCTGCTTGGCCCCTTCGCCCATGGACACCATCGCCACCACCGCCGCCACGCCGATGACCACCCCGAGCATGGTGAGAAGCGACCGGGTGAGCGCCCCCTTAAGCTCCCGGAAGGCCACCCGCATGATTATCCAGATCATCGCAGGCTCTCCATGGCGCCGATGGCGATGGCCGCAGCCCCAATTATCCCGGCGTCATCCCCAAGGCTGGCGTTTACGATTTCTATCCCGCTCCCGGCGATGGTGTATGCGCGTCTTGCGGCGCTGTTGCGTATGGAATTTTCCATCACAGGCAGCGCCCCGGCCATCCCGCCGCCGATCACGAACCGGGTGACGCCAAGCACAAGCGCCCCGGCGGCCAGCGCGAATCCAAGGCACTCGCCCGCCTCTTCGAGCATCTCCCGGCAAAGCGGATCGTTTTCAAAGGCGCCTTTGGCGACAAGGGCGGCGTCTATCATGGAAGCGTCCCCGCCGGACGCTTTTTGCAGCCATGCGGCCGCAGGTTCGTTGAACCGCTCCCTTGCGGTGGCGGCAACGCCGCTGGCGGAGGCGTACGCTTCCACGCACCCGTTATTGCCGCATCCGCATTTGCGGCCATCGGGCCGTGCGGTGATATGCCCCATCTCCCCGGCCATGCCGGAGGGGCCGCGCCACACCTTGCCATTGAGCACCACTCCGCTTCCAACCCCTGTGCCAAGGGTGAACATTATATAGTCGCGCCACCCTTTGGCTGCGCCGGCAAATCCCTCGCCGAAAGCGGCGGCGTTGGCGTCGTTCTCAAGCTCCACGGGAACTTTGAGGGCGGCGGCCAAATCGTTTGTTAAAGGCGCGTCCCGCCAGTCCGGAAAATTCGGGGAGCGGGTGACCACACCGCGCGTAAAATCTATCGCCCCCGGCGCGGCAATCCCCACGGCGGCCAGTGTGCCTGATGTATGCGATGCGGCGGAACGGACGGATTCTACAATGCGCTCCAGCACCGCCTTGTATCCATCCGCCGCGCCGGTCTCAATCTTTACCCGGCTTAAAATCGCGCCGTCAAAGGAAACGGATGCAGTGCGGATATTGGTCCCCCCCAGGTCTATCCCCGCCACATAATCATTTTTTCCCATGGAACCATGATACCTTCCCGCCGCCCCCTTGCCCACCCGGTTTTACATGCCGGCGCAAGAGCGCGTTTTTCTGGAGGGTCTTCGCGGGAATGGGCGAACACAGAGCGTTCAGGGAGGGGGGAGCCTGTTTAGCCTTCCAGCCCCATGGTCTTCATCCATTGCATGTAGGCTTTCTGGAACTTCACCATCTCCTCGCTGGGGTATTGGCGCACCACTTCGGTACGATTGTCCCGGTTGACAATTTTTACAACCAGGTTGTGGCCGTCCGAAATATCGTATTCATATGCCGTGTTTTTCCGTTCAGGCTCCGGCCCGTGGCCTATGTCCACCTTGTCGGAAACCTCGCTGGCTTTCGCCGCTTCCCGTTTAGGGTGTTTCCCTTGACCTCCGGCGTTCTCCGTGTGCTTTACCGCGGGGACAACCGGCTGGTCGAATCCATCAATCCTGCCGACCGTCATCGTAATCACCACCTTCCATAGTGAGGAAGAGCCATGCTCTTCAATTTACTTATCGGAACGGGGGGCGGGGACTTGAGAGGGGCGGGGGAGGCGGGGGTGAATAAAATGTCATGGTGAGCAATGTCGAACCATGACTATCGCCCCCTCTACCGGTTTGGCAGATATATCTCTGATTTGTCTCCCAACGAACCGGGGATGACGAGAGCATATCCGAGCACGCTTCCCTTGGCGGTGGCGGCGGCGGGGTCTTCAACGATGTCGCTGATCCAGCCTTCCGCGAACAACAGCCTGTCCTCCACGGTGTAGCCGTTTTCGGCTGGCTGGACGAACTTGATGGAGCTTTTCTCCAGCCCCCCCTTGTCCAGAAAGCCGCCGGGCTTGTATTCGGATGCGGCCACCGCCAGCGTCAGCCCGGCCTGGCTGTCGGCCACGGGAAGTATCCTGGGGTACACCGGCAGATAAAAGTTTTTTTCTACGGCGATGTTCTTTCCGGTGACACCGAATCCGGCCCCTTTCCACGCCAGCGCGCCGGACTGGTTGTATATCATCAGAAGCCCCCGGGAGGATATGCCGATGATCTCCATCACCCCGTCCCCGTCCAGGTCCGCCCGGCTTATCCCGGTGGGAGCCTCGCCCCCCTTGAGGGTGAACGCGGGGGCGAAAAAGTAATCCTGCCGCCCCGTGCGCCGGACGGTGAAAACCTGCCCGGTGGCCACAGGGTGTTCTTCCATTCCTTTCTGGGCGAGCAGGGAGCCCCCCGTCGAGGAGAAATAGTAGGGCAACGCGGTGGGCTTGACGGCGAAACCCTGCCCCTCACGCTCCACCACGAACGATTCGAAACCCTGGGAACCGGCGGCGTTGACGAATATCTCGTCCATCCCGTCGCCGTCGGTGTCGAACGCCATCACGCTTAAAATCCGGGGGGAACCGGCGGGGCGGGTCTCCCAGATTGTTTTCAGCCTGCCGTTTTCCGGAGTGACAATCCGAAGGCTCCCGGCAACGGCCATGGCCAGCGCCCGCCCGTCGGCTCCTGTTTTCACCCACGTGGCGGAGGCCACCTCGCCGTCCACCTGGTATTTTGTTATGCTAAGCCTGTCGCGTATGTCCATGGCCATCCGCGTGGCCTCTTTTTGCTGATGGGTGGCCGCGCCGGAGCCTTTCTGGAGGAATCCGGCCTTCGCGCCCGCCCCGGCGGAGATGGAGAAGCTCTTCTCGTCATCCTGCCCGGCCACGTGAGAAGCGACGGCTTTATCGGCGGTCCAGCGCATGGTCAATTCCGCCACGTTCCCCGCATCCGGAGAGAAGGCCGTTATCTTCACCATGGAGGCTTCTTTGGACGCTTCCACCGAAATCACGAAAGCAAAGTCCGCTTTCACGCTCTGGGCGATCTTGCCGGGGGATGTTACGGACGCCTTTGCCCCCGCCCCCTGCGTCAATTCCAGGGGAACAATGTCGAAGGCCGGATTTTCCGCGAACGCCTCTTCCAAAGCGCCGATTATCCCCTCTCCACCGCTTTTTTCGATGAGCAGCGCGCGCACCGGGTTGCTGATTCCCGTGGCCCGGCTTTTGCCCGGCTCTATTTTCCCTTTTTGGTATAGCACCGCGCAAAGGGCCGTGTCCCCGGAAACGCTTTTCACCCTGGCCAGCGCCACAATAGATGATCCGTCCGCCCCGGTTATCCGCGTGAGCGATCCCACCATCAGGCCGGAATGGGGAACGGATATGACCACCTCGCCCGGCTCTGTTTTCACCACCCGGCTTTTGAACCGGGCGAAAAGCCCCGCCGTTTTTTCCACGATGGCCTGGGCCTTCTTCTCATCATTTGCGCCGGCGGCATTCACCGGCGATGGGAACGCCATGGCGCACATCGCCAGGACCAGCGCCAGTGTCCGCAATGTCCGTGTCATTTTAAAAACCTTCCACAGTCAGCAACAATATCTCGGACTTTGTCCCGCCCATCAGCCCTTTTTGCGACCGGGCGGCGATGAAACTGTTTTTCCCGAAAGGAACGATGGCGTTTATCACCCCGTCCACCACAGGGGTGGAGGCGGTCACCTCGTACCCAAGTCCCTTGTTCTCCACCGCCAATATCCGCGATTTCACATAATTGCGCGTGGCCGAAAGCAGCGTGAAGGTATATTGGTTCTGCGGCGCCACAATCAAAGGAAATTTGCCGGAGGATGCCATCGGGACCATGGCCGGCTGTATCTCGTGATGTATCTCCGCTTCCGCTTCGTCCGTAAGTCTTATGGTGATGTCCGATCCGCCGAACTCCCCGTCCACATTGGTCCATTCGTCCCCGGCGCCGGAATGATAGACAAGCTTCCTGTTCATGTCGAATCCGGCCACGTCCATGGCGCCGTCCCCGTCAATGTCGAATATGGAAAGGCCGGACAGGCGCCGCTGTTCTGGAAGGGGGGTGAATGGGCGCTCGCCCATCCCCTGGTTTGTCCACTCCACCGCCATCACCTCGTCGCGCAGGGCCCCGTCGGTCCTTTGCCCCTGCCGGTAAAGCTTGCCATTGGCGCCGCAGATGAAGAAATATTTTAGCTCGTCCTGGACCCTGTCCAGCGACCTGCCATTAAATGAGAGTATCTCCCCCCTGGCTGCCGTTCCCGCGATTTTGTTCACGAATATCTCCGGCTCGCCTTCACCGGAGAAATCACCGGCGCACACTCCCGTAACCTGGCTTCGCGGCCCAGTGTCGTGCCGGGCGACCTTGCGCAACACTCCATTTTCAAGCTTGAATACGGCCACTCCGGTATCAAATCCGGCGATGATTTCAGCAGTCCCGTCCTTGTCCAGGTCATACGCGTAAAGGGCGGCGACGCGTTCCGCGAACTTGCCTATGGTCTTGCCCGAGAAGGCCGGGGCGGCCTTTGCCGTTGCGGCCACAGGGGCTGGCGGGGGGGCGCTGTCCGCCGCGGCATGATGGGAAAAAATCGCGGCTAAAAGGGGTGCGAGGGTGAAAATGAGTTTGTTTTTCATATCATTTCAAGATGTTTGAAGGGTCAAATATAGCATAACCCGCGGAACGCACGTCTAATTTTCGCACTTGTAAAAAGCGGGGGATGCCTTGATAATTGAGTATATGGAAGAGCGAGAAAAAGCCCCGGGTAGCGCGGCGGCGCGGAGGGAACCCATTCCGCGCGCCGTGCATGGCCAGTTCACATATCCTTATGGGGTCTATCCGGAGGATCCGTTTGCCCAGAAAGAGGGGTATGACTCCCGCTACCTGAAAAACGAAGGCTGTTTTTATTACGAGGTGATCGTCTCCCACGAGAAGATCATGGAAACTTTTTTCAGCCTCAGCCAGCTTTTGCCCGAGAACGTGTTCATAGTCACCAAGATACATTCCAACGACTATTACCGGGACCACGACACGTACATAAGCGAGGACCTTGTCCCCCGCAAGGACGCGGAGTCCTGGGTGGCGGACTGGCAGGACGTGGCGCTGGACGATGGATTTTTCGGCGTCGGCTTTTTCGCCGAAGGGGAGACGGTGGAGGTGTTCCTGGACGACCACAAGACCATCCACGTCTATCACAACAATCCGGACATGGTGGAAGCCACCCTCGAACGGCTTGGAATACCCTTCGAGATGGACCTGAAATTTTTCTGGGACTTGCCCCATTACCACGAACCCCTCCCTTTGAACGAGGAGTATGGGGACGATTTCCTTACCGCTTTCGAGGACATGGCCGATCTTTACGAGCTGTACCTGGACGAGGAGGAGGAGGAGAACATCGACAGCGAAGGGACCCCGCTGGGGGTGACCTGCTGGAAGGTGGAGGTGCGCGGCTACGCCCCGCCGAAAAAAGGGGTGGAGGCGGCCAAGGGCTTTTATTCCACCATTTACGTCAACGCCAACTCCCGCAAGGAGGTGGTGGAGCTGATAGACGAGCACCTGGCCTCCAAGGAAGAACAGGTGGACCTTTACCTTCAGATGGCCCGCGTCCCCGTGGAGCTTCTCACCAGCGACATGAGGAAGCTTAACGCCGACCCGGACGAGCCTTGCGTGTGGTTCGAGTCCGAGCGGGTGGCCTTCGACTGGGACCAGAGCTGATATAACCGCATCCCGTTTGGAGCGCGGGCGTCTTGCCCGCAACAAGTCAAAGGAGCCTCGAAGGCTCCTTTGACTTGAGGAAACGATTTTGTAATTAAACAGAGCCGTCGAGGCTCCGTTTAATTATTGCGGGCGGGACGCCCGCGCTCCAAAAGAAAGTAAAAAAACACCTTAAACCTTCCGCCGGGGTATAATTTTTCCATTGGGGAGGTTTGGCTGAATATGACCGCTTACCATTATTTCCTTGAAGTGGGCAGGATAATCATCTGCTTTCTGATCATCCTGTATATCTATTTCCTCAGCCGCAGGAACAAGCTGTCCGGCGGGCAGGGGTGGTATCTGATCATAATCGGCATACTGCTTATCATGCTCGGCAATGTCGTCCAGACGGCCATGGAGCATTTCGCGCCGCATTTATTCCGCGGTTTTGAGGCCATGGCGTCTGACCTCGAACTTCTGGAGAACATTCCGCTTTATCTTGGCGGCTTTCTCGCGCTGGCCGCCGGGCTGACAATATGGATGCCAACGGTCAAACACCTGAAGGAAAGCGAGGAGCGGTTCCGGCTGATCACCGAGACCATAAACGAAGTGTTCTGGATGGCAGATCCGGCTATAAACAGGATGATATATGTCAGCCCCGGTTACGAGAAAGTGTGGGGGCGGTCATGCAAAAGCCTGTACGCCGACCCGCGCTCTTTCATAGAAGCGATCCACCCGGAGGATGTTGGCCGGGCGCTGGCCGATCTTGAGGTCCAAAAGACCGGTCAGCCTTTCGACCATGAATACAGGATAATCCGTCCGGGCGGCTCTGTCGCATGGGTGTGGGACAGGGGTTACCCGGTTCGGGGCGATGGAGGGGAGGTCATTTTTTATGTCGGCGTGGCCAAGGACGTAACCGCGCGCAAGCTGGCGGCGGATGCGCTTTTAGAAAGCGAGGAGCGGTTCCGTCTTGTCGCCGAGACCACGCAGGACGCGGTGATCATAGCCGATGAGGATGGCAGGATCGTCACCTGGAACCACGGCGCAGAAGCGATGACCGGTTATAAATCCTCGGAGGCCATCGGCAAGTCCGTGGCGGAGCTCATAGTGCCGGACGATCACAGGCAGTCACATGAAAACGGATTCAAGCGGTTCAAAGTGAACGGGACCGGCCCGTTGATAGGGAAAATGACCGAAATTATGGCCAAAAAGCGGGACGGGTCGCTGCTTCCGGTGGAGATTTCCCTTTCAGCGGCCAGGGTACGCGGAAAGTGGACGGCCATCGCGATGCTTCGCGACATTTCGGAGCGCAAAAGGGCGGAGAAGATGCTTTTCCAGTCCGAAAAGATGGCGTCCATCGGGCAGCTTGCCGCGGGTATCGCCCATGAAATAAACAATCCGCTAAGTTTTGTGAACTCCAACACTATTTATATGAAGAAAAACATCGAAAAGATGTTCGATCTGGCCCAAAGCCGCTCAGCGGACAGAGAGGGCGAACTCAAGGAGCTTGCCAAACTGAAAGAAGAGTCCATCGAAGTGGTGAACGAAACGCTGGAAGGGACAAAGCGGATCGTATCGATTGTGAAAGACCTGCGGACGTTCACCCACGTTTCCGGCGAGGAGTTGAAGGTGGAGGACATACATGCGATCCTGGACGGGACGCTCAACATCGTCCACAACGAATTAAAGTACAAGGCGGAAGTGGTAAAAGAGTATGATGCCGTCAATACGGCGATAGAATGCGTCCCGAGCCAGGTGGGGCAGGTGATGGTGAATCTGCTGGTGAACGCGGCCCATGCGATAAAGGAAAAAGGGAGAATAACGGTCCGCACCCGGGACGAACAGGGCTGCGTGGCGGTGGAAATAGCGGACACCGGGTCTGGAATACCGCCGGAAAACATGGTAAAAATATTCGATCCGTTTTTTACGACAAAGCCCCCTGGTGAAGGGACTGGCCTTGGGCTGGCTTTGGCGTATAATATCGTTCAGAAACATCACGGGACCATTTCGGTGGAAAGCGAAGTTGGCAAGGGGACGGCGTTCACGGTGACCCTGCCTTTGACGCAACCGGAATAAGGCGCCGGGGGACGCCGCATATCCTGTGGTTTTTTCGCCGGCATGCCGCCGGCGGACGCGCGTAATGCGCGCAACGGGGAAGGGATGATACTGTGGTGGAGAACGGGAATAGTTCCGGCAAGACGGCCACCGCCGGAAAAGCGTCCAACAAGGCGGACGCCCATTTTGTTTCCGCGCCATCGGGAGAAACGCCAAGCATCCTGCTGGTGGACGACGAGGAAAAAATACTCACCTCCCTTAAAAGACTTCTCACCCACGCCGGGTATGAGGTGTACACGGCGCAGGGCGCCGCCCCGGCGCTTGCCATCCTGTCGGAATGGAAGATAGACCTTGTGATATCCGACCTTAAGATGCCCGGAATGGACGGCGTCACCTTCCTTGACACCGTGCGGGAGAAATGGCCGGCGGCGTTCAGGATACTGCTCACGGCCTATGCGGACACCGAGGCCACCATAGACGCGATCAACAAGAGCCACATCTACCAGTATTTCATGAAGCCGTGGGACGACAATGAGGTCCTCATCGTCGTTCGCAACGCCCTGGGGCGCAAGAGGGCGGAGCAGGAAAAGAAAGCGCTGGAGGAGAAAATCCGCGTCCAGAACGCCATGCTCATGGAGCTTAACGCCAGCCTGGAAGCCAAGGTGGCCGAGCAGACGCGGGAAATCAGAAAATCGCTGCAGGACCTTTCCGCCGCCCATTCGGAGCTTCGCAAGTCGTTCTTCACCTCCATCAAGGTGTTCGCCAACATAGTGGAGTGCCGCGAAGGGGCGATGGCCGGCCATTCGCGCCGTGTGGCCGCCACCGCCAGGGACCTGGCGCTAAGGATGGGCCTGCCGGAGACCGAAATCCAGAACATCGTTGTGGCGGCTCTGCTGCACGACATCGGCAAGATCGGCTGGTCCGACGAAATGCTCCGCAAGCCGTTCATAACGCTGAACAACAGCGAACGGGCCGAATACGCCAAGCATCCCACCCTGGCCCAGGCGATGCTCATGCCGCTGGAATCGCTCAACGAGGCCGGCGGGATCATCCGCCAGCACCATGAGCAGCACGACGGGAAGGGATTCCCCGGCCACGCCGCGGGCAAGGACATTGCGATGGGGGCGCGGATCGTGCTTCTGGCCAACGACCTGGACGCGCTGCAGGAAGGCTTCCTGCTCAAGGAGAAGTTCACAAGCCAGCAGGCTGTGGAGTACATAGTCGAAAACAGCGGCAAAAGATACGATCCTGAAGTGGTGGACGCCTTCATCGCCAGCCGCATCAGCTCCTCGATGGAGACCTCCATCCGGGAGATGGTGCTCGATTCGTCCAGTCTGCGGGCGGGGATGATGCTCTCAAGGGACCTGTATTCGTCCCACGAGGTATTCTATCTTTCAAAAGGCCAGGCGCTCACAGAGTCCACCATATCGCTTCTTAAGACCATCGAGCGGATTGACGAAGCCCCAATGGTCTTCCATGTTAAATCATGAAAGGAGTTTTTCAATGTTCCGGATAATGATAGTTGACGACGAGGTGAACATCATCAAATCGCTCACCCGGGCGCTTGCGGGCGAATATGAGATAGAATCGTTCGAGTCCCCATCCGCCGCGCTGGCGCGGGCCAACGGGAAAGAGTTCGACCTGGTGATGTCCGACTACCGCATGCCGGAGATGAACGGGGTGGACTTTCTGGCGGCGGTAAAGGAGCGCCAGCCCCACGCCGCAAGGCTGATATTGAGCGGATACACCGACCGGGACGAGCTTATCGGCGCGATCAACAAGGCGGAGATTTACAGGTTTTTGAGCAAACCCTGGGACGAGTACGAACTGAAGGTCACCATCGCCCAGGCCATCGCCCATAGCAAGCTGTTGGCCGAAAACCAGCGCCTTGCCGATACTGTGCGGCAGCGGGAACGCAAGGTGTCCGAATTGAACGACATTATGACCTTCCAGAAACGCGAGCTTGAGCGGCTTGAAAAGCTCCATCCGGGGATAACGAAGCTCACGATGGACGATGAAGGCAATTACATAAGCTCGATTTCGTGACACTGGGGGCGCGTCGCGCCGTGATGCCGGCATGCCACCGGGACGGCGGCGCTACAATTCCTTTCGCGCCACGGTGATCCTGTAAAGCGGTTGTACGTCGTCGGAGACGATGGTGAAACGGGGATCCTTCCCGAACATCCCGTGTATCGTCGCGGCGCCGAATTTTTTCATGTCTATTCCCGTGGTGTCGTCCGCCTTCGCCCTGGCGTGGATGAGCGCCGCGTGGCCGCCTGGTCTTATCCAGCCGATGATGTTCTCCACGGCTCCGGGAAGCTGCTCTGGCTCGAAGTAGTACAACACCTCCGAGCACACCACCAGGTCATACTCCGGCGAGGGAGGGGTGGTGAACACGTCCATCCTTTTTGCGGTGACGCAGGAGGTTCCGGCGGTGCGTTCGGCGGTCCTTTTCACGGCGATGTCCGATATGTCCACGGCCAGCACATGCGCCGCCTTGCCGGCCAGCGCCTCTGTCATGAAACCCTCGCCGCAGCCCACCTCCAGGACATTATCGAAACTGTCCTTGAAGGCCAGCGCGGCCATGGCCCGGTCCAGCTTTTCCTTTTCGTAATCGGATTGCCCCACATGATACGGGTCCTGTTTCTTGTATTTCCAGTTGAAATACATCCGCACGATAAAGCGGTTCTCCGCCAGCGCCCGTTTGACGAACGGGAAGTTGGCGGCCTTGTGGGCAAGTTTTGAAAGGAAAGTCATCGGTCAATCACTCCAGCGCCGGAAGGTATTTTTTCGGGTCCACCGGTTTTCTGTCCACACGCATCTCGAAATGGCAATGGAAGCCCGTGGCGCGGCCGGTCTTTCCGACGGTGGCGACCTGTTCGCCCTGTTTGACCTCCTGCCCTTCCTTTACGATGTTCTCGTCGTTATGGGCGTACACCGTTATGGTGCGCCTGTCGTGCTTGAGGATCACTATCTTGCCGTAACCGGAAGGCCCCCACCCGGTGTAGATCACTTTCCCGTCGGCGCTGGCCATGATGGGGCTTCCCTTGGACGACCGCAGATCTATCCCGTCATGTTTTATGTTGCGCCGGATTCCATAGCCGGAGCCTATCGCCACGCTCTTGAGCGGCCAGATGAACTTTCCTTTCATCTGGGGTGTATATACCTTGCTGTCCTCTTCCTCCTCCTCGTAGTCCTTCGCCTTTTCCTCTTCCGGTCCGGCGGCGCCGGGGGCGATGACAAGCTTTGCGCCCACCTTCACGTTGCGCACGTCGGTGATGTTGTTCAGCTTGATGAGCGTGGAGGGGGGAAGGTTGTATCTGCGGGCGATGCTGTACAGCGTCTCGCCTCTTTTCACGATATGATACCGCCCCTTGCCGGAATCGGCGGGAGCCTCGTCGCCGCGCTTGTACGATGGCCTGCGGATGGCCTCCCGTTCCGCGCACGACGATGCGAGGACCACCATCATGGCCAGCGCTATGAGCAGACAGAACTTTTTCACGGCCGTCCGATCCGCCCGAACGCTTCTTCCACCGCTTCTTCCGGGGTGGAGCGCACGATTACCCCTTTGACCGTTCTCCACGCGTCCACGCCGATCACCGGTTTGCCAAGCTTTAAGGCGATGGCTATTTCCGACAATGTGCCGCTCTCCCCCTCGAAGGCTATAAGGACATGGGCCGTGCGGACTATTATCACATTGCGGGCGTGCCCCATCCCGGTGGCCACGGGGTAGGTGACATGTGGATTGCAGGCGCGCGCGTCGTCCCCCGGCAGCACGCCGATCACAACGCCCCCGGTCATTGAAGCCCCGCGCGACGCGGCCTCCATCACCCCTCCAAGGCCGCCGCACACCAGCGCCGCCCCCCGCCGGGCGATAAGCTCGCCGGCGCGTTGGGCCATCGCCGCCGCCTCCGGCCCGCAAGAGCCTCCTCCGATGATCCCGATGATTAGCTGTTTTTCCGGCATGGCTTGAATTTGCGGCGGGTCACTTGTCTTTCATCACTTTCAGGCCGAGGCGCTTTTTTATTTCATAATAGCGCTCCTTTAAAACCCTCTCATGGGTTTCTTCGTCCCGGATAAGGCGTTCGAACATGCTTTTTACCTCGGGGTCCGCGGCCAGCGCCAGCCCTTTTTGATAGCGGGAGGCCGATTCCCTTTCCTCCCGGATCGCTTCTTCGAGAATGGCGAGAATTTCTTCCTCCACTATCCGTTTGTCTTCCGTCATCTTTTCCGGCGCTCAAAATTGACCATTATAAATTTTAACATTGAAAAAGGGGTGTTTCGCGCCGAAAATAACGATTTGAAGCAAACCTTGCGAAGTGACGGAACGGACATGGAAGGCAAACCATCGGACAAACCGCCGGGGGAAAAGCCGGACGGGGGGCGTAAAAACGCCCTCATAAAGCTTGCCGGAGCCTTCGCTTTGGCCGCGTCGCTATACGGCGCCTACTGGCTTTTCCACGGCAGGTTCCACGAGACCACCGACAACGCATATGTCACAGGCAACCTGATAAGCATAGAGCCGCAGGTGGCCGGCTCCATCATTTCCATCGGCGCCGACGAGACCGATTTTGTGAAAAAGGGGAGCGTGCTTGTCCGGCTGGACGGGGCGGACACCCAGGTGGCGCTGGAGAAAGCGAAGGCGGAGCTTGCCGAAAACGTGCGCCGGGCCGGCCAGATGATAGAGCAGGTGGAGCAGGCGAAGGCAGGCGTTTCGCTTAAGGAGGCGGAGCTTTCCAAGGCGCGGGACGAGTTTGAACGCAGAAAGACCTTAGAGCAGAGCGGCGCCATATCCCGGGAGGACTTCGACCGGGCCAAGACCGCGTATGACGTGGCCGGGCAGGCGCTGCGGGGCGCCGTGCGCCAGCTTAAAGGGGCGCAGGCGCTGGCGCCGGACAAGGACGTGCGGGACAATCCGGCGGTGAAACTTGCCATGTCCAAGGCGCGCGAGGCGCACCTGGCGTGGAAGAGGACGGTGATAGTCTCCCCGGTGGAAGGGTATGTGGCAAAGCGCGGGGCGCAGGCGGGCCAAAGGGTGGCCCCCGGCAGGCCCCTTATGACCATCGCACCGGTGGCCGCTATCCGGGTGGAGGCGAATTTCAAGGAGAACCAGCTTTCCAACATGCGCATCGGCCAGTCTGCCACCCTCACTTCGGACATGTACGGCGGTTCCGTGGTGTTCCACGGCAAGGTGGCGGGCATAGTGGCGGGGACGGGGAGCGTGTTCTCTCTGCTCCCGCCGCAGAACGCCACGGGCAACTGGATCAAGATCGTCCAGCGCGTCCCGGTGAAGATAGACCTGGACCCGGCGGAGGTTGCGGCGCATCCGCTTTTCATCGGCCTTTCAATGAAGGCGGACGTGAACACCTCCGACAGGAGCGGCAAGGCCCTTGCCACAGTGGAGCGCGGCAAGGAGGTTTACGGGACGGAAGTTTACGCCGCGCAGTCCGAAGGGGCGGACGAAATGATAGAGGAAATAATAAACGGCGCCAAACCGGCGCGGTAGCCCAGGAGGAATTATTCACCACAGAGACACAGAGGCACAGAGTCAGGAAATGTTTTTCTCCATTCCTTGTGGTAAAAATCAGGTTTCTACCGCTGTCCGTGGTCAGGTGGAGACATGCAAGCTCCTTTCCCCTCCGTGCCTCTGTGCCTCTGTGGTTGCAACATTCTTCTTCCTCACCGCAAAACCATCCGCCGCGCCGCTGTTATAATCATCCGATGAACCCCACCTATCTAGAAGGCCCGCGAAGGGGCATCGCCACCTTCTCGCTGACGCTGGCCACGTTCATGAACGTGCTGGACACCACCATCGCCAACGTCTCCATCCCCGCCATAGCCGGGTCGCTTTCCGTGAGCCCAAGCCAGGGGACGTGGGTGATCACGTCGTATTCGGTGAGCATGGCCATAGTGCTGCCGCTCACCGGCTGGCTTGCGCGCAGGTTCGGCGAGGTTCGGGTGTTCACCGCCTGTACGGCCTTATTCAGCCTTGCCTCGTGGCTGTGCGGCCTTTCGCCGGACTTTTACACCCTGGTGCTCCTGCGCACCTTGCAGGGGGCTGTGGCCGGGCCGATGATCCCGCTGTCCCAAAGCCTGCTGCTGCGGTGCTACCCTCCGGAGAAAAAGGGGCTGGCGCTGGCCTTCTGGTCCATGACCACCGTGCTGGCGCCGATCCTCGGCCCCATCCTTGGCGGCTACATCACCGACAACATCGGCTGGCCCTGGATTTTCTACATCAACATTCCCGTGGGGATCACCTCTTCTTACATCACCTTGCGGGTGCTTGGCGAAAGGGAGTCGGCGGTGGTCAAGCAGCCGATAGACGTGGTGGGGCTGATGTTGCTCATCGCGGGGGTGGGGAGCCTGCAGCTTATGCTCGACTGGGGGCACGAGATGGACTGGTTCGAGTCGAATCAGGTGACGCTCCTGGCCCTGGCCTCCGTGGTGGCGCTGAGCTTTTTCCTGGTGTGGGAGTATTACGAGGAGCACCCCGTGGTGGACTTTTCGCTTTTCAAGCTTCGCAACTTCACAGTGGGGACGCTTTCGATAAGCCTGGGGTACATGACATTCTTCGGCGGAGTGGTGATTTTCCCGCTGTGGTTGCAGACCCAGATGGGCTATACGGCCACCTGGGCCGGGCTGGCGGCGGCTCCCATCGGGATCGTCACGCTTATCATGTCGCCGGTGATAGGCTCCATCGTGTACAAGGTGGACGTGCGCCCCCTGGCCAGCTTCGGGTTCGCGGTGTTCGCGTTCACCTGCTTCTGGCAGGGGATGTTCAACACTTCCGCCGGTTTTTTCGATGTGGCGGCGCCAAGGCTCGCGCAGGGGCTGGGCATGGTCTGCTTTTTCATCCCGCTCACCACGCTTTCCATCGCCGGTCTTTCGCCGGACAGGATAGCTTCCGCCTCCGGGCTGACGAATTTCCTGCGGATAATCGGCGGGAGTTTCGGCACATCCATCAGCGTGACGATGTGGGAGCGGCGGGAGTCGTATCACCAGTCTTACCTGGTGGAGAAAGTGAACATGCTCGATCCGGTGGGCCGCGCGGCGCTGGAAGGGGCGCAATCATTGGGGATCGGTGAGGGAGGGGCTTACGCGATGCTCCACAGGACGGTTGGGAACCAGGCGGTGATGCTGGCCACCAACGACATATTCCTGCTATGCGGCGCGGTGTTCAGCCTGCTGGTGTTTTTCGTGTGGCTGGCCAGGAGTACGGAGCCAGTGGGAAGACGGTAAGAAAACCCGGGGAACCGTTATTCTCCCAGCGCTTCTATGTCCGCCATGTCCCGCTTGCGTCCGATGGCGCGCTTGTTGGCGATGAATTGTTCCCGGCCGATAAAGTTAATCGGGATATCGCCGTAGCTCCCCTCAACTTTTCCCGCGAAAGCGTCCGGCCATGTTACGCCTGTGATAGACGATATTATGTCCACCCGCACGGGAGGGACGCCAAGCTGCACGACGCTGTCCTCTTTTGCGAAATCATCCTCGGCAAGGCCCATGGAACCGAATCCAAATTCCGCCAGCGCCGCGACGATGCGCCGTGCGTTATCGAAGGAAGGCTTTATGAAAATATCCAGGTCTCCGGTGAATCGCGGAGCCCCATGGAACGCCAGCGCATAACCGCCGACGATCATGTATTCAACGTTGTGGGCGTTGAATGACTTTAACAACTCTTTGAAGTCTGCCTGTATGTCCATTATATTGGCCGCGTAGTTGTTCGACAGCTTTGATGCGCTCTTCTGGTGTTCTGGAAAGCCAGTACGCAAGGTCGGCCTTCGCCGATGAGGCTTCCCGCATATTGAGCTTTTTTACGGTTTTCTTGAGCATTGCCTATTTTACCACGGACATAAGTCGGCGCGATCCCGCGCGCGTCACACCACTTCCCCCGCCTTCTCCGTGTCCAGCCTGTTCCAGAACTGGCCGAAATAGTCTATCGCCGAGATTATCGCAAGCACCATCGCCGTCCATATGGCAAGCTGCCCGGCGTAGTGGAACACCGGGTTGAAATCGAGTATCAGCAATAAAATCGCCGTGATCTCCGCCCCCATCTTGTACTTGCCGCAGGCGCCCGCGGCGATGTGTATCCCCTGGGACGAGGCGATGGCGCGAAGGCCGGACACGGCGAACTCCCGCCCGATTATCACCACCACGATCCATGCCGCCACCCGGTCCAGCTCCACCAGCGGCACCAGGGCCGCCAGAACCAGAAGCTTGTCCGCCACGGGATCCAATAGCTTCCCCAGGAGTGTCACCTGGTTGGTGACCCGGGCAAGGTGGCCGTCCAGCCAGTCCGTCGCCGCGGCGAAGCCGAATAGGGCCGCCGCTATCAGGCACGACCATAACGAGGGGGAAATGAGGAACACCAGGACCAGCGGGACAAGGAATATCCTCAGCAGCGTTATCCTGTTTGGAAGGTTTATGTCGAGCATAGTGGACGCTCTAAAAAAATAAGGGGTGAAAATAAAAAATCCGGACGGGATGGAAATTCCCGCCCGGACGTTAATAACGTTGCCCGGTGTTCTAGTCCTCCAGGATGTACCGGTATGGGTTGACCGGCACTCCGTTTAGCCGCACCTCGTAATGAAGGTGCGGGCCGGTGGACCTGCCGGTGCTGCCAACAAGGGCGACCGTGTCTCCCCGCTTGACGCGCTGGCCGATATTCACAGTGACTTTGGCCGCATGGCCATACCGCGACACCACGCCGTATCCGTGGTCTATTTCCAGAACGTTGCCGTAGCCGGGATTAAATCCGGCGTTGATCACCACGCCGCTGGCGGGGGCCAGGACAGGCGCGTTGGCCTGCGTGGCAATGTCCAGCCCTTCGTGCAGTTCGCGCATGCCGGTGAAAGGCGAGCGCCTGTAGCCGAAGTTGGATGTTATAAAACCCCTGGCGGGCCATATGGACGGGGTGTGGGAGAACAGGGCCGACTGCTCCTTGAAAAACTCGTCAAGCTCGAAGAAGGAAAGCTCCTGGTTCTCCGCCATCTGCTTGACCCGGTCCAGGTCCGTGTTCAGCGAGTCAAGCACCGAATGGGTCAACTTCTGGGAAGATCCCGTCAGGTCCATGTCGTCCCGGCCCGGGCCGCCCAAACCGAATTCCGTGCTGGACGGGGACTGCTTTTCCAGCGCCGTGATAACGCGAAGTTTCCTGTCGAACTTCTCCAGCCTTGCAAGCTGGGTCTCGATCAGCTTCATTTTCTGGTTGAACTGCTGGATCTCAAGTTTCTGGCTGGCGGTCACCGATCGCAAATCCCTCAGTTCCCCAAGGTCTTCGCTCTTTTTGATTATGGAAAGGGAAAAATACGTGAAAAGGAAAAACATGGCGACAGCCACCCCCCCCATGCCGTGAATAACGGCCTTGGGGACGGAGAAACGCATGAATTTGCCCGTGACGTCGGGGACGAATATGAAGGTGTACTTCTTGGCCATCAAGGCCTTGAGTTTTTCTTTATATACAGCCAGCTTTACCTTAAACATTCTTTCCGTGTTTGCAGTTGAAGACTAGTAACAATCCAAAACGATTTTGAAAGAATCCGTTGGAAAACCCCCCTGGTGTTCTAACGTCACTTAAACAAGCCTTAACAGAATCTTAAAACTTGCCTAGTCGTGTTTTTATAATAGTTATTTCAAGTAAAGTCAAGCCTTTTTTTGTTGGGCGGGGGGCCAGTTAACACCGTAATCCATCAAGCTGTTATGAAGGTATGTACCGCAGTATGAAATACCCGGCAGTCATGTTAAATACTTTTGCCCGGGTGGTGAGGCTCCCAAGTCCGGTGGTTGTCCGCAAATGAATCAAAATTTCCGCAGCAATCCGATGACCACCCCCTGGATTTTCACCGAATCCGCCGGAAGGATTATCGGCTCCATGGCCGAATTTGCCGGCTGAAGGCGCACCGAGCCTCCTTCACGGAAAAACCTTTTCAGCGTCACCGCCTCTCCGTCCACCAGGGCCACCACCGTGTCCCCGTTGTCGGCGTACTGGCGCTCGTCCACGATCACAAAATCCCCGTCCCGTATCTGGTCCTCGATCATTGACTCCCCGCGAACCTTGAGAACATATGTCCTGTTCCGCCCAAGCATGTCCTCCGGGATGGCCACAGTGTCCTCCCCCGGATAGGCCTCGATGGGCGATCCGGCGGCGATAAGCCCCAGCAGCGGCACCTCCGCCGACCCGGCCCGGATTTGGTCCTCCTTGCGCACAGGCTCGATGGCCCGGCTCATGTTCTTCTGGCGGCGGATAAGCCCTTTGCCCTCCAGGTTGGTCAAATGCTTGTGGATTGTGGCTGGGGATGAAAGCCCGAAATATTCGCAAATTTCCACAATGCTGGGTGCGTACCCGTTTTTCTCCAGGAATGAAACGATAAAATCGAAAATAAGCTTCTGCTTTTTCGTCAGGTGCATATGTGCGCCTCCTTACCTGTGGTCAATCTAAGCGAACGCAAAGCGAAAGTCAATAAATATTTCGCAAAAAGTTCGCTTTTGTTTTCTTGCAGGCGCATCAGTGCATTGATAAATCCTAAACCGCCTGAGGGGCATCTATATTCATGTGTCAGGATTTTGTTCCGGGAATGTCACCTAGGCGACTGGCATAGGTTTAATCGTTAAAACTGGAGATCGCGCATGAAACTGGGCATAGATAAAACCGTGGCGGGCGAATTTGACACGGTGCTGGAAAAAACGAAAGAAGCGCTCAAGAGCGAAGGATTCGGCATACTCACGACCATAGACGTGAAGGCCACAATGAAGGAAAAGCTGGGCGCCGATTTTGAAAATTACGTGATTCTCGGCGCGTGCAATCCCCCCTTGGCCCACAAGGCCCTCACCGCCACCCGCGAGGTGGGGCTGCTCATGCCGTGCAACGTGGTCGTGCGCGAGGTTGGCCCGGGGCGTATATCGGTGAGCGCCGTCAATCCCGCCATGTTCGCCCAGGTGATGCCGGAGGTGGACCTTTCGGAGATGGCCACACAGGCTTCGGCCAAGCTGACCACCGCCATCGGCAAGGTGTGATCTTTTCGCTCGGCGGGGTGTTTGAGCGCGAAGCGCGTCACCCCGCCGTCGTTATGGCGGCATGATGAGTCCGGGGTGACCGACCTTGCGGGCCACAACAACCCGGACAGCGTTTTGAACCGGCCGGTAATCCCGTTATTGCATAAAACGTCCGGATGAGCCATACTTTTATATGGCTTCACCAAGAACCAGCTTTGAATGGGACG
Source organism: Nitrospinota bacterium (assembly GCA_016235255.1). Classification (NCBI taxonomy): domain Bacteria; kingdom Pseudomonadati; phylum Nitrospinota; species Nitrospinota bacterium. Next base: position 41,699 of record JACRLM010000043.1, read on the forward strand.
CGCGCAAGGACAAGGAAAACCTCGCGAAGCACGGAGTTTCGTTTGCGCTTGCCCAGTCGGCGTTTTTCGATCCGAAACGCGTTATCGCCAGGGATTTAAAGCATGGGGCCGGTGAAGAACGATATTACTGCATAGGCAAGGCGAGCGGAGGCATACTCACCGTCCGTTTCACGTGGCGCGGCGGGCGGATACGGATAATAGGGGCCGGTTACTGGCGAAAGGGAAAAGTTGCATATGAAAAAGCGGGCAACGCGGATTAAGTACACTGACGAGCCGGTTGACATGGAGGTGATAAGGGACTTCCTGCCGCCGCCGGAGAAGCTTGTGGCAAAGGAACCGTCGGTGAAGGTGACGTTGAGCCTCACAAGGAACAGCGTTGAATTTTTCAAGCGGCAGGCCAAGCTGCGCCATGTGCCGTATCAGACGATGATAAAAAAGACCCTGGACTTATATGCCGAGATCAACCAGTCGAAGTGAATTGTCCGCAATCGCAAATATCGGGGGTGGAGTGGGCTGTCTTGCCCCTTCGCCCTATGTTAGCAACAAATAGAAATGTCCGGTTTAGTAGCACATGAATTGTCCGCTTTGTCCATCCGGTGATTTCCGATTAATCCCGGCGGGGCCGCAAGCGGCGGACAGTTACGCCGCGGCCTTCCTTTTCTTTTTGATTTCAA
>JACRLM010000044.1 GCA_016235255.1 Nitrospinota bacterium
AGGTTGAGGAAAGTGAGCGGTTATAAACACCTGCCAGAACTGCGTGAGATCATGAAACGGGCTCTGGCGGGGAAGATAATGGTGAAAGCGGCGTGACGGTCATGCCGGGAGTTTCAACTAAAAAAGGGATTGACTCCCCTTACGCTGGACAGTGAGATTATCGCCACGGGAAGCAGGGAAGGGGCGCAGGGGGAGCTTGCGCTAAAGTCCGGCGGGGAAAAGACGATTGACCTGCCGCTTCGCGTGTTCACAAGGCAGGCCATAGGCCACGCGCTGGCCGGGCTTGTGAAGAAAGGCTCCAAATTGACGCTGAAAGGGACACTTAAGTTCAATACTATGATGGGAATCGTGACGATTCCATATTCCGTCGAGCGGATTATTTAGCCCCGGCGCGGCGCTGGCTCCGTTTCGCAACCACCGCCGTTTATGATACTCTTTAAACCCTGTGCGGCTAATTGGAGGTACTGAAAACATGGAAAGAAAGAACATATCCACGGGCTCTAAGTGGGAGCCGGTAATCGGCTATTCCCGCGCTGTGATAGCGGGCCATCATGTGTCCGTCTCCGGGACGACGGCCACGGATGAAACCGGGAAAATAGTGGGCGAAGGGGACCTTTACGCCCAGACCAAACAGGCGATCAAGAATATCGAAAGTGCGCTCAAAGGAGCCGGTGTGCCCCTTTCCAATGTGGTGCGCACCAGGATGTTCCTCACAAACATCGCCGAATGGGAGAAGGCGGGCCGCGCCCATGGCGAATATTTCGGCGAGATACGCCCCAGTACCACCATGGTGGAGGTGAGCAAGCTTATCGACCCGAAGATGCTCATCGAAATTGAAGCGGACGCGGTGATAGACGCGTAACGGCATGTATTCGATCACGCGTGAAAGGTTTGTGGAGCTTGCCTCGGAGGGGAACCTTATCCCCGTTTACCGGGAGATATTCGCGGACCTTGAGACCCCCGTATCCGCGTTCCTTAAAATGGGGGACAACAAATACTCCTACCTTCTCGAATCGGTGGAGGGGGGGGAGAAATGGGGGCGATACACCTTTCTTGGCGGGGAACCGTCCATCATTTTCCGCTATGAAGGCGGACGAGTTTTAATCACTGAAAACGGAGTGGAGCGCTCCTTTGAACCAACCGGAGATCCGCTCGACGAGCTTCGCCGGGTGATGGCCCGCTACCGTCCGGCCCATGTCCCGGGTCTTTCCAGGTTCTCCGGCGGCGCGGTGGGATTTTTGTCGTACGACGCCGCCCGGTTTTTCGAGAAAATGCCGGAGACCGTGACGGATGACCTAAAAGTTCCCGACGCGGTGTTCACCGTGACCGGCACGATATTGATTTTCGACAACATCGCCAACACCATCAAGGTGGTCTCCAACGCATTCGTGGGGGAAGAAGGTGCGGAGGCGGCGTACGCCAAGGCGTGCGCGAAGATAGACTCCATGATCGAAAAGCTTAAGGCCCCCCTGCCGGACGTGAAGGTTGTGACCGGGGACGCCTCGGCCATATCGTTCGAGGGGGCGGCGGACAGGGCCGCGTATGAAAAGAACGTTGAGCGCTGCAAAAGCTATATCCGCGAGGGGGACATTTTCCAGGTGGTGCTGGCCCAAAGGCTCACCGCGCGCATCAAGGCTCCGGCCTTTCAGGTGTACAGGGCGTTGCGGGCCGTCAATCCATCGCCATACATGTACTACCTGAATTATGGGGATGTGAAAATAGTGGGCGCATCGCCCGAATCTTTGGTGCGCGTCGAAGACGGAGTGGTGGAGACCCGCCCGCTGGCAGGCACCCGCCCCAGGGGCCGCAACGAGGAAGAGGACAGGCTGCTGGAAAAAGAACTGCTGGCCGATGAAAAGGAGCGGGCGGAACACATTATGCTCGTGGACTTGGGGCGCAACGACATAGGGCGCGTGTCCACTGGCGGCGCCGTGAAGGTGGACGAGCTTATGGCGGTGGAGAAATATTCCCACGTGATGCACATAGTCTCCAACGTGAAGGGAAAGCTGCGGCCGGATATGGACGCGTATGACGCGCTTCGCGCCACGTTCCCGGCAGGCACGCTTTCCGGCGCGCCGAAAATCCGGGCGATGGAAATAATCGAGGAAATGGAGGGGAAACGGCGCGGCATATACGGCGGATGCGTGGGCTATTTCGCATTCTCCGGCAACATGGACATGGCGATTGCCATACGCACCCTTTATATGGACGGCCAGACCGCGTATCTTGGCGTGGGGGCGGGCATAGTGGCGGACTCCAGCCCGGCCATGGAATACCAGGAGACGATCAACAAGGGCAAGGCGCTCATCAAGGCTGTTAAAATCGCCGAAAACGGGCTTGAACCGTTGTAGGCTCCAATCCTCCTTCTTCACACTAAAAATATACAAACCATGCTTGATATAAAGCGCTTCCCTGTCAACATTGCCGCTTTGGCGCTATTGCTCTGTTCAAGCATTTTTCCTGGCCCGGCCCATGCCTCTGAAAAACGGATAACATTCATAAGCGTGAACGATGTTTACCAGATTTCCCCGGCGTCCGACGGCAGGGGCGGCCTGGCGCGGCTAAAAACGCTTGTGGACGGGATGAAAAAGGATAGTCCCGGCGCCATGTTCACCCTTTCCGGCGATTTCCTTTCGCCGTCGCTGATGTCCTCCGTGTTCAAGGGGAAACAGATGGTGGACCTTCTGAACCTGGCCGGGCTCGACTATGCGTCCATGGGCAACCATGAGTTCGACATGGGGACGCAAGCTCTGGACGACCGGATAAAAGAATCCAAATTCACATGGATAAACTCGAATGTTTACAAAACCGGTGAACTATACCCAGGCACGGTGTCCCACGCAATATTTGAAAAAGATGGGATCAAGGTGGGCGTATTCGCGGTCCTTACGGCGAAAACCACATTTCTCTCCCTGCCCGCCACTGAAGTGGAGATAACCGATCCGATCGTTTCCGCCGCCGAGTCCGTTGAGGAGTTGAAGGGACTTGGCGCAAAGGTGATCGTGGCGATGACACATCTGGACTTGAAGGACGACATCCTCCTTGCGCAGAGCGTGGAGGGGATCGACCTCATACTCGGCGGGCACGATCACGATATCGTTTCAGAAAGGGTGAACGGGGTCTTGATAGTCAAGGCCGGAGCCGACGCAAGATCCGCCGCGAAAGTGGAAATTAATTACGACACCACCATCGGCAGAAGGAGCGGCTCGGAAGTGACGTTCATTGCGGTGGAAACGACTTTGCGCGAGGATGCCACTGTGGCCGGGGCCGCGGCGTCGTATGAAAAAGAGCTTGATGAAAAGATGGCCAAAGTGGAATGCCATGCGGCTGTGGAGCTGGACGCCACCACCCAATCAAACCGGACCGGCCAGACAAACATGGGTGCGCTGGCGGCGGGGGCCATCCGGGCGAAGATGGAGGCGGACATCGGATTTATAAACGGCGGCGCGATACGGGCGGACCGCAAATACCCCGCCGGAGCGATCACGAAGAAAGACTTGTTTTCGATATTCTCTTTCGGCGGGCTTGTGTTCAAGCTTGCGGTCAGTGGCAAGGCGATTTTGGACGCTCTGGAATGGGGGGTGGAAGCCATGCCCGAACCGGCCGGCAAATTCCCCCAGGTGGACGGCGTCACGTTCAGGTTCGACCAGTCCGCCCGGCAGGGTGGCCGCGTGACCGATGTGAAGGTGGGGGGCTTTCCGCTGGATCCGGAAAAGATTTACACTATAGCCGTCACGGACTATATCGCCAAAGGAGGCGACGGCTACAAGATGCATAAGGGCGCCGAAACGATAATCGGCGAACAAAGCGCCCCGGCGTTTCTGGACGTGGTGGAGGAATACCTGTGCAAAACGCACGCTCAACCGGCCACAGGGCAATAAATACCATGATGCGCGCGTTATGACTTTCGCCGAAGCGGAGCGATACCTGAATTCCCTATCCTTTAAAGGGATAAGGCTGGGCCTGGCGAACACCAACAGGTTATTGAAACTCCTGGGCGATCCTCACAAAAGCTTTGATAGCGTGCATGTCACCGGCACAAACGGAAAAGGGTCCACTTCAACTCTCATATCGAACATACTCACACGGGCCGGCGTGTCCAACGGGCTTTATGTTTCGCCCCACCTGGAGACATTCAGGGAGCGGATATCCGTGAACGGCTCCATCGTCACCACGGGGCAGGCGGCGGCGCTCGTCGAAAAGGTCCGCGGCGCGGTGGAACGGGATGGGAAACTGGAAGTGACCTACTTCGAATTCATGACCGCCATGGCTTTCCTGCATTTCGCGCAATGCGGTGTGAAAATCGCCGTGGTGGAGGTGGGCCTTGGCGGCAGGTTCGATTCCACAAACGTGCTCTCTCCGGCGGTGTCTGTAATCACCAGTGTTTCAATGGACCATCGGGAGTATCTGGGAAACACCCTTGCGGCGATCGCTCGGGAAAAGTGCGGCATCGTGAAAAAACGGACGCCGCTTGTGACTGCGGCTTCCGGCGCGCGGGTGATCGCTGAAATAATGAAGGACGCAAAAGCGAAAAGGTCGCCTGTATATCTATGCGGCAGGGAATTTTCCGGCAGGCGCACAGGGATGACGGAAGATGGCGAATGCTTCGACTTCCAATCGTCCATGGGAGAAGTTGGAGGGATGGAAGTGTCGCTGGTGGGCCGTCCACAGGTGTTAAACGGTTCCATGGCCATCCAGACGGCGCTGCTTCTACTGCAAAAAGGAGTGAACATAGGCGAGAAAGCCATCCGGGCCGGATTGTCCACCGTGTCGCTCCCCGGCAGGTTCGAGATTGCCCGGCGCGATCCGCTGGTGATACTGGACGGAGCGCACAATCCGAAGGCAACCTCCGCCCTTTGCCGCACGTTGCTGGAGCGTTTTCCGGAGCGCGGGATAGACTTTGTTTTCGGCGCGATGAAAGACAAGGATTACCGGCGCATGCTCAGAAACCTTTCACCTGCGGCAAAGTCTTTCACCTTCTACAGCCCGCCGGTCCCGCGCGCCGCCGACCCGGTGGTCTTTAAAAAAGCGATGGGCGCAAGCCGCATACCTTTCAGGGTGGCGCGAAGTCTGGACGATGTAATAAAGACCATCGTTTGCGCGCGGAAAAACAGCGTCACGTGCGTCACAGGCTCTTTCTACACAATCGGGGAAATACGGCCGCTCTTGCGAAAAGTATTCAGGAAATAATGATGCGGTCAATATTCATCAAATAAACCAGCGCATTGTGAATAAATAAAGCGGCCAAAATCGCTTCTTGTATCAATGTGTTGCCTCATGCATGCCGTATATATTCCACATCCGGCGAATCCTTTTTGCAATGTTTTCATCTAATGCAAGTGTGGCGTGGATAGTTTGACAAAAGCTCTCCGGCCGCAAATCAACAAGCCTCTATAAAGGACCGGTTGGTTCCCCTATCCGCCGGTCTTGTCCGGGTGAGGGCGATCCCCTCACCCGGTCCTTCCCTTCCCCATCACGCAAAATCTCAAGAGCTTTTTCTTTGGAAAGAAAAAGAAGCAAAAAGAAACTCATTTGCGCCGCTTGGGGGGATGCAATCCCCCACAAGACGGCGCACGCGGTTTTCTTTTGGTTCTTTTCTTTTTCCCAAAAGAAAAGAACAGGCTCTCAAGATAATTTGCGTGATGGGGGAGGGAAGGAGGTCAGAAGGCTTCCCGGTCCAGGGAGCGGTATTGGACAGCTTCACCCACATGATCGGCGCGCATGGCGGGAGCCCCTTCCAAGTCGGCAATAGTGCGGGCGACTTTGAGAACTTTTTCGTGCGCCCTGGCTGAAAGGCCCAGTTTTTCGACGGCGGCCTTTAGGATAGCTTTGGAAGGGCCGTCCAGTTCACATATTTGTTTAATCAGCTTCGCCCCCATCTGTGCGTTGCAATAGATGGACGAGCCGGCGAACCGGTCAAGTTGCATTTTTCTGGCGTTGTTCACCCGTGCGCGTATGTCCTCCGAAGGCTCCCCGTCCGCTTCACCCATCATCTCGCGGTATTTGACGGCGGGCGCCTCGATGTGAATATCGATCCTGTCCATAAGCGGGCCCGATATGCGGCTCCGGTATTTCTGTATCATGTGGCCGGTGCAGGCGCATTCCTTGGCCGGATCCGTGTAATATCCGCACGGGCACGGATTCATGGCCGCCGCCAGCATGAACCGGCAAGGGAACGTGACGGACATGGCCGAGCGGCTGATGGTGAGTCTTCCGTCCTCCAGCGGCTGGCGCATCGCCTCCAGCGCGCTGCGGCGGAACTCCGGAAGCTCATCAAGAAACAAAACGCCGTTATGCGCCAAAGAGACCTCGCCGGGGGTCGGATTAGTCCCGCCGCCGATGAGCCCCGCGTCTGAAATGGTGTGATGAGGGGAACGGAACGGCCTGTGAGTCACCAGCGAAGAGCTGGGGCCCAGTTTCCCGGAGACCGAGTGTATGCGGGTTGTTTCTATCGCCTCGTCAAAGCTCATGTCCGGCAGAATGGTGGGGAGCCGTTTGGCCATCATGGACTTTCCTGATCCCGGCGGCCCGATCATTATCAGGTTGTGCCCGCCAGCGGCTGCCACTTCAAGCGCCCGTTTGACGTGGCCTTGCCCTTTAACTTCCGAGAAATCGAGCCCGCCCCAGTCCGCCGGGCGGAACATATCGTCAAGATTCACCCGCGTCGGGTGAATGGTCTCATGTCCGTTCAAATAGCCTATCACCTGCGGGAGCGATGAGACGCCTAGCACCTCAAGACCGTCCACAACGGCCGCTTCCCGTGCGTTTTCCTCCGGCATTATGATTTTGCGAAAACCTTCGTTTTTGGCCAGGATGGCAGCGGAAAGAGCGCCACGGATAGGTTTGACCCGTCCGTCCAGCGCAAGTTCCCCGAAGATCATGGCGGTGGAAATGTCCGCCTCCAGAAGGTTTTCGGCCATCAGCATGGAGACGGCGATGGGCAGGTCGAAATTGGAGCCTTCCTTGCGCACGTCCGCCGGGGCCAGGTTGACCGTTATTTTTTTTGCGGGAACCTCGAACCCGGAGTTCTGCAGCGCAGCCAGAACCCGTTCCTGGCTTTCGCGCACCGCCGCGTCCGGCAGGCCCACGGTGGAATACGACGGCTGGCCCGGGGAGATGTTCACCTCCACGTCCACTTTCAAGGCGTGGATGCCATGGATGGCGGCGCTGTGGGTCTTGGAGACCGGCATTATTATTTACCCCTTTTGGGTAATAATGCTATGAGGATGAACGGATTATGTCAAGGAAGTTAAGAGGGCATTCTCAAAGCCAACGGATTTACGCCCCTTCCTTGCCGCCTGCCGGCGTTGTACAATTACAGCATGGTTTTCATAAAGTAAGAGCAGGCGCGGCCGTAAAATGATCAAAATAGACAACGTCACGAAAATCTACGGCAAGACCGTGGCGGTGGACGGCGTTTCCCTCCATGTGCGGCCCGGGGAGTGTTTCGGATTCCTGGGGCCCAACGGGGCGGGAAAGACCACCACGCTAAAAATGCTCGCAGGGCTCCTCGTTCCGACACAAGGCGCAATGACAGTGGCGGGATATGACATACAGCGCCAGGCGCTGGAGGCGAAGAAAATGATAGGGTTCGTGCCGGACAAGCCCTTCATTTACGAAAAGCTGACAGGATGGGAGTTTTTGGAGTTCATCCGCACCATATACGGGGTGGACGGCGATTCTGGCGTGTTGGGCATGCAGAACGAATTGATAAGCATGTTCGGCCTGTCCGATTGGCTCAATGAGCTTGTTGAAAGCTATTCCCACGGCATGCGGCAGAAGCTTGTGATAACCTCCGCCCTTATCCACAATCCAAAGGCGCTTATCATAGACGAGCCGATGGTGGGGCTGGACGCGCGCGGTATGCGCCAGGTCAAAGAGCTTTTCAGGGAGCTTGTGAAGAGAGGCTCCACCGTCCTTCTTTCCACCCACACCATGGCCACGGCGCAGGAGATTTGCGACAGGATAGGCATTCTAAGCAAAGGGCGTCTGGTGGCCGTCGGCACGCTCGACGAGCTTCGTGAAAAGGCCGGCGGGGGAGATCTTGAGTCCATTTTCCTCTGGATCACCGAGCGGCAAGCCCAGGACCCGAACGGCGCCTTGACCGCGCAATTTTAAACAAAGGCAGTTGGCGGTACATGATCCACTTCAAATCACTCATTGTCCGCGCGTCCGTCTTTTTGGCGGCCCTCACGGTCCTTTCCTCCCCCGCGGCCATGTGCGCGGCTGTGGAAACATTCACGCTGAAGAACGACACCGTGAAAATCAAAAAGACATACAGGAACGGCGACAAGGTGAAGTTCTGTATTTCGAAGACCTCGGCCGTGAAGAACTGGAAAGGGGTGAAGCTTTTCCACAAAGACGGCAAACCTATAGTCACGCTCACCATCGAAGGGGAGGACAACGGGCCTTTTTGCGCCACGCTGGACCGGGCAACACTAAAAAGCGGATTCCGGTATGAGCTGTGGAGGCGCGAAAGGACCCTTCTTGAATCCTACTTGTCCGGCACCGACGTGGCCTATCCGGGCCATTTGCCCCTTGGCCGGATGGAATATCACTGGGTGAAGGAGATGTGAATCACAGCTCCAGAGTCCCGGCTTCGTTTCCGTTTTCGTCTATATAGAAATGCTGGATGGCGATATCGCGCATCCAGCCCGCCCCGGCCTGTCCCTTGAGCATGGCTATCGTGCAAATGCTTCCCGCCACCACGCACTTGTCCGCCACCACGCTCACAGACGCAAGTCCACGCGACGGCCATCCGGTGCGCGGATTGAGGATATGGCCGTAGCGGACACCGTTGATGACTATGCAGCGCTCATAATCTCCGGAGCTTGCCAGCGCTCCGGCGCCAAGCTTTATCGTCCCCGCGGCGGGTCCTTCTTTGAGGGGGCGCCGTATTTCAATTTCCCAAGGTTCACCATTTGCGTGCGGCCCGGTTATCGCGATGTCCCCGCCCAGGTCCACAAGCCCGTGACGCACACCGGATGATTCAAGAAGCTCGGCCACCCTGTCGGCGGCGTACTCCTTGCCGATCCCTCCGAAGTCCAATTCCATCCCGGGCACGTTAAATGTAAGCTCAGGTGGAGTCCAAGTTATTTTGTCCAGCCCCACCTTCGGCAAAAGGCTTTCTATTTGTTCCCTGTCAGGCAGCTTGCCAGACTCGAAATTCCATGCTCTTCGCAATATGCCGGACGTTATGTCGAAAAGGCCGCCGCTGGCCTCGTGGCAGGCGTAGGCATAGTCCAGCAGACCGGCGGTTTCGCTGTCCACTTCCACGCTCCCCCCGGCTTGGGCGATTTTGTTTATGTGGGAAAGGAAGCTTTCGGGATTGTATCTTGAGTAGCGGTCCTCAATCCTGTGGGCCTCGTTGACCGCCAGTTCGGAAATCTGGTCCGCCTTATCCTGGTTTTCGGCGTAAAAATGGAGGTTGCACTCGGTTCCGAGCGCAAAAAAACCATGGCTGAAGAGCTTATGCATAAAACATCGAAAAGATCCGTTCCACCCAACTTACCACAGCATACGTGGCCAATCCATGTGGCCGGGTCCTTTCGACGCTTTTGCGTGAAGATATCAGCTATCAGGCCTTGATGTTAATATGGCCACCTTTGCCGGACGCAGCGACTTTTAAGGCGGAGGCGGATGGGCCGGAGCCATGCGCCGGGGCGGCTTTGGGCGCCCTTGGGGCCGGGGCTGAATGTCTTGCACTGGCTCCCGATGATATTTTAGGGCCGGCGGCCGATACTCCACTCATTTAAACTCTCCTCCATAAAACTTATGTTTGACGGCGTCGTGGAGCGCCCAGACACCCTCTGGATTATCCACTAGTAAACTATATCGACTATAGTGCCGGATACTTTAGGGAAAAATAGTCCTTTTCTGCCTTTATCCCTTTGAATATTCAGTAAGTTAGCCGTAAGCTTTCTCCCCTCTTCGCAAACTCGTTGAATCCTTGCGCAAAAATTCTTATCTAGAACAATTGCACTATCGGCGCCATGAGATATTGCTAATAAAAACAGTGTGTTGATATTGAAAAAGGGGTGAATAATTTGCCAATGGAGGGTATAAGTTGCCGGTGGGGTTAAAAATATTCCTTATTTTTCTTTGATTCCTTTTCTCTCCAGCGCCACATCCATCCCTTTAAGGTCGCCGGAAAGATGTTTCTTCAACCGCTTCATAAGACGCTCCTCCGCCTGGCGGATTGCCTCCCGGGTGACGCCATGAGCCTCGCCGATCTCCCGCAGAGTGATTGGATTGTCCGACAATATCCGTTTTTCCAGAAGGTCAAGATCGCTTTGCTTGAGCCCTTTTTTAAAACGCTCCACGGACTGGCGGAATTTTTCCATTAATTGCCGATGGGAAAGGTCCTCGGCCAGGTCCGGGCCGGAGCCGGGGATCGTCTCCACCAATTCGCGTCTGCCCCCTTCCTCCACAGGCTGGCTTAGCGACGTGTCCGCCGCGCCTATGCTCTGCCCTATCTCGATCACGTCCTGTTCCGTGGCGCCGAACTTTTCCGCCAGCAGTTTGGGCCCGGCCTCCACCCCCGCCTCCTCCAGCTTCCCCTGTATCTCCTTCAGGTTATATAAAAGCTTGCGCCGGACATTTGTGGTGCCAACCTTCACAAGCCGCCAGTTGTCCAGAAGGTACTTTAAGATATAGGCCCGGATCCAGTATGAAGAGTATGTGGAAAGCCGGGTCCCCTTGAACGGGTCGAACTTGCGGATCGCCCGGAGCAGGCCATAGTTCCCCTCCTGAATAAGGTCCAGCATGTTCTGGAATTGCGACCGGAATTCATAGGCTATCTTCACCACCAGCATAAGGTTGGAGGTCACCAGGCGGAACGCCGCGTCCTTGTCCCCGGTCTGTTTGAACTTTTGGGCAAGCTCAACTTCCTCCTCTCTGCTCAGTGGCGGGTACTGCTTGATCTTGCCGATATATAGCTGAAGCGGGTCCGCCGGGACAATCGCCTCGGCATGTTCCCTCTTCACTGCATTGACAGGCCGGAGGGCCGGAGGTATCACCTCCATTTCATTTTCATCCAAGCCCCCCCCGGAAGGCGGCTTTTTGACGCCATGTTTTTCCATCCGGATATTCTAACATGGGGAAAAATTGGCCAATAAGCGTCGGGAAATACATTCCGGCCTCCAAATATGGGGGATTTTGACGCTTTGGGGCATGGCACAACAATTGCCTATTCAATATGTTGTCAGAACCATGACGCATCGGAGCCCTGGCGCCGTAATTGCTTAACATGACGATAAGGTTAAAAGGCTTTTTATGGGAATCGTAAACGACATACTTTATTCAAGCAACACAGGGAAGCTGACGAACAAGGCTCTGGACATATACGCACAGAGGGCGCTATTGCTCACCAGCAACGTGGCGAACGTGGAAACTCCTGGATACAAGTCCGTGGACATGAAGCCGTTTGAAAACCAGTTAAAGGACGCTATGCGCTCCACCATGAAAATGTCCACCACCAACGGAGCCCATTTGGAAGGGCCCGGGGGGGATATAACCAGTTTTACACCCGAAACCGAGGTGTCGGCCGAGCCGGGAAGGATAGACGGGAACAATGTGAACCTGGACAAGGAAATAGCCGCCCTGCAGGAAAACTCCATTATGTACCAGGCAGTGCTGAACGCCCGGAGCAAACGCGGGCAGATAATCAGCGAGACAATTGACATGGCCGGAAGATAGGAAAATATTTAAGGTAAAGGAAAATGTCTGATCTAAAGATTTTTAGCGGGATGGAGCCGATAGGCTCCGCCCTGAAGGTGGGGAAAAAGACGGAAGCGGACGGGGGCAAGTTCGCCAACACCCTTTCGGACGCGATAAAAGAAGTCAACGACATGCAGATCAACGCCGACAAGGCGATAGAAGACCTTGTCACCGGCAAGTCGAAAAACATCCACGAGACTATGATCACCTTGAGCAAGGCCGAGGTGGCGATGAAACTCACCTTGCAGGTGCGCAACAAGGTGATTGAAGCTTACAAGGAAGTGATGAACACCTCGATGTAGGTGGATTGATAATAAACGCTCCGGGGCGGATAACACCCCCGGAGCGCCAGCCGTTGGCCGCTATTTGAAAGCCCCCGCGTAATCTTTCGCGAAATCACCGAACGAGCGCGCCGCTTTGCCGGTGATGTTTTTAATATCGCCGGTGACTGTGGCGGTGTGGCCAGCCTTGTTGACCGCGTAAAGTTCCAGCAAGCCATCCACCATCCAGTCCGGAATCCCCATGGCAGCCATCCCTTCACGCGCCTTTGATTCGGGAATGTCCACATAAGCCACGTTCTTTCCGGCGGCTGAAGAGAGCGTTTGGGCGGCCTGATGGTTTGTTATCGCCGCAGGACCTGTGAGAGTGTACGCTTTTCCTGCGTGCGCGGCGGGATTGACGAGGATTTCCGCCGCCGCATCGGCGATGTCCCGGGTGTCCACAAAACTGACCGCTCCATTGCCGTGGGGTAAATAGAAGGCCCCTTGCTCCTTGATGGAATGGGAATGGAAGTTGACGTAGTTTTGCATGAACGAATTTGGCCGAAGATGGGTCCATGCGACACCTGATTCTTCAACGGCCCGTTCCGCCGCGCGGTGCCATTTGGCCAATGTGATCTGCTCGTGTTCCGCCCCCATTCCGGACAGCCGGACGATATGGGATATCCCCGCATGTTTGGCGGCCGCCGCGATGCCTGATGTGAGCTGGGCCATTTGAGGGAAGAAGGGAGTAAGCAGGAACAGGGCTTTTCCACCTTCAAAGACCCGGTTTAAAGCGGCGTGCCCGGTCATCTCCGCATTGACCGCATCAATGCCCTTGGCGCGTAATGCCGAAGCTTTTTCCGCCGAGTGTGTGACTGCGGTAAAGTTTGCGCCCCGTTTTTGGAGCGCATCCAATAACGGCGTCCCGATGTTGCCCGTGGCGCCTGTAACGATGATTTTCCCGGCCATGATCCTTGTCCTTTCGCCAAATGTTTTTCATCAATATTGATTGGATGATAGGCTTTTGATATATAATGTCAACTAGTGAGCTATATTGAAACTAGTTACATTTTATATACCATAGAGGCAAGGCCACCCCATGAAAAACGGCGCCAAGGGCGATTGTGATCCGTTCTGCCCCGTCCGCAAGACCATGGAAATCATCCAGGGCAAATGGACCCTCTTGATCCTTCGCGACCTGATGGCAGGCCCGCGCAGGTTCGGCCAGTTGCGCCGGTCATTGGATGGCGTCAGCCCGCGCACGTTGTCCGCCAGGTTGAAGGAACTGGAGGCGGAAGGGATATTGACCCGCACAATATATGCGGAAATTCCGCCCAGGGTGGAATACCGGTTGACTCCAAATGGATTGGGATTGAAGGGGGTGATCGGCGCCATGGGTGAATGGGGAATGAAATCGGCCCGCAAAAAAAAGCCGGGCTCCAGGGGCGCCCCGTCTCTTACCGCCTGAAACCGCAGAGTTGCAATCTGTTATCCCCTTGTATTAACAGACGATAGTCCGGATCGATTTTTTTTCTAAAGCCGGAGCGTCAAAAATCCGATAGTCATGTTAACAAAGGACGGCTATCGGAAATGCAAATACAAGGTCTGGTTCCAAATAATTTTCGCCATATGGCGCCGTGGCAAGCTCCGGCCGGCCAATCAGGCGGCGCAAACCCGTTCAATGAAGCGCTTATACAGGCGCAACCGGAACAATTAAGCCCGCAACCTTCCTCCGGCGCCGGCAATCAAGGCGTTACCGGCGATGGATCGGATGGAAGCTCGCTGTTTTACGGGCACGTATCGCTGGACTTGAGTTTCTCCATGTCCGAATCGCTTACCCGGCAGACCACATCCTCAGGCCCTGATGGTTACAAAACACTGACCGAAAACATGAGCAGGAGTTTTCAGGCGGGATTGAGCCTGGACTTCTCGTTTTTGCAGCAATTCAGCGGAACTACAGACAAATTAAGCAAAATGGATCAGGCTGTCTTTGGCGAGTGGGGCCAGGCCGCTTCTGACCTGCTGGACATGAATCCGAAAGATTTCCAGGAATTCGTGGCCTCCACCGACAAGCTGTTCAACGAAATTGAAAAAGCGCTTGGCCTTGGTTCCACCGGATTGGACCATGTGGCGCAGTTCTTCACCGATCAGGTGAAAGGTTTCCTTGGCGACGTGAAGGCCCAGATGGACCAATTCGAGAAAAATCCAATCGGACAGGGCAACGATATCGGGCTTAACATTCCCGCCCTGTTCGACAAGGCGAAACAGGCGATGCCCGGCGACCTGCAGAAATTCCTGGAAGATCAAATTGCCCGGCAGTCTTCCGAAGATCCGAAATCGGAGCTTTTGAAAAAACTGCAGGAGATTTATAAGCGCCTTTTGGACCGACTGAATAACCCAGAGGACCCTAAGGCAATAAACGACGGTTCCGCGAATCAATCAGGGCTGGACATACCTCCGCCGCCACCGCCACCCCCGGGAAGCGATGGGGCGTCCGCGGTTCCGGAGGAGGAAGGGGCCGCAAGTGATAAAGACCCGGGCGGGGAGGAACAGTATTTGTCTTTCTCCTATTTCCAGAAAAAGACGGTGTCAATCTCGGCTTACCTTGAAACCATAAGCCAGAAGGATCCAGGCGGCAACGAACCGGGACAGGCCACCTCCATTACGGCCTGACTGGCTCCGCCACCGTCCCTTCTTACAGGCCTATCTATATCCCCTTCCGGAAAGAGCCGGAGCCCTATGAGCCTTGAATTCGGGCTTAAGGCTCAAGTTGAAAGATTTTTCGACAGGGGCGGCAGAAATCTGGACATCAAAAGCGGAGGCTTCCGGATCACCCTTCATCCTGTAATGCCAGGACATCAGCTTATAGGCGCCTGTTGGAATATCCTTCAATTTTCCCTTGCCGTCGGTCCCTGTGATGGTGAAATAAGGGGTGTCCACCACATATAAGTAGGCGGACATCCAGTCATGTATGTTGCACCCTATGGCAATGGCCCCGGGCTTGTCGAAAACAACTGGATTGGCCGGGGTGCCGATATAGAGCGGAAGCTCGAATGTCTTGGTTGGTGATAACGAATAGACATGATGGCGGATATTGTCCCTGTTTGGGAATTGGACCGCCACTCCGGTCTGGGCCGCCAGCACCAGAGGGACAAACTCCTTGTTCACCTGGTCCATTATCGTCAGTTTGCCGCTTTCCAGGCGAGGCGCCTTGCCGCTGACCGGTACGGCGAATATCACAGCTTTGTTCAATGGGGCGCCGTTGGAGTCCAAGACCGTCGCCGATATCTCCCCCGCATCCGCATTGCCGCCAAATAAGATCAATACCGCGATGAACGCAACCGCGATCAGCGCCGGAGCGTGAAGGGGCGATTTGGCGGATATTCCGGGTTTGCGCGCGTCAGAAAGCATACGCCGCCCCAAACCTGAAGATGTTGTTTTCATAATTCGCCCAGCTCGAGTTTGTGTTGACGCGCAGATAGTCCAGATTAAGGGAAAATTGGCGGTATATTTCCCGGCTTAGCCCTATGTTGAAGGATTGGGTGTCGGCCTGATATCTAGCGGTGGCGTAATTGGAAAAAACATGGTCGTACCAGATTGATGTCCTGGAGTTGCGCAGAGAGGCGCCCGGGACAAAGTCCACCGCCACCTCCCCGCGCCGGAAGCGGTATTCGAATATAAGATTGTCCGCCTCGGTCAACAGGAAAGAGAGACGGGCCAGAACGGTGTTCCCGGAAGTGTCATACGGATTTGAATAGCTTCCTGGACTGCAATCCGTGGTTTTACCGTCCGACCCGCAATAAGCCTCAAATGTTTCTCGGGGGGAATTTCTGTCGTATTCGTATCCTATCAGCATATTCAGCCGCTCGGTGGCCCATAGCGAGCCGGTCAGCCCAGCCGTCAGCGAATTGATGTCGCGGTGATTGTCCTTGAAGTCTTCTATCCGGTATGAGGCCCGCATGTCCATCCGAAGGGACTGCGGCCCGACGCCGAACTTGTGTCCCAGGTTGAGCGAAAGTCCGCCGGACATTCTGCTTAATCCGTCATACTCGGAGACAGTGGCGTTTTCCAGATCAACATCAATGGAAGCGCCGGTGTATGTGGCTATCTGTTCGAAATATCCCAGGGAAGCGCCGGCGATATACGCAGTTCCGGTTTTCATGCCGGCGGCGGCCTTGGTATTGTTGATGTTGTCGTTCCTCTCCGCCAGAGCACGTAAATCTAAAAGCCAACTTGCCTCCGCGCATTTTGGCCCCAGCGTGGACATGGAAAGGATTGTGGCCAGCAACACCGTTGGCAATGATGAAACGAAGCTCGTGAAACAAATTTTTTTTCTCAAAGTGGCCAGCTCCCCATAGGCTGGTTAGAAGATACAATACGCCGCGTAATAATGCAACACAATCGGCGGCTCCGTTGCCGGCCTGCGCATATCGGCTTATCCTGCTTTTGCGCGGCAATTTCCACAACATTTCATGGGTACTGCCGCCAAATAGCTTGACTTCACCTCCTGTTGAAATATCATCCTTTCAAGGTGGATGTTGGCCTGGGGCTGGAACCGGCGGAGCATGCGGGACGGCGGCGCATTGTCCATTGATATGTTTCATTATTGAAAGCCAAAAGGCGGACACAGAGGGCGATTGTTAAAATTCCGGAGCTTTCGGGCACGCATCCTCGCCCTGTTCCTGATATTGCTGGCCATCGTCCAGTCGGCCGTCTTCGTGGCGGTGAACAGGGCGAACATAAATAGCGCCACCGCGCAAATAGAGAGCGCCCTGGCCGTCACCGCCGGGGTCCTCAGGCAGATTGTCCACGAAAGGAACAGGAGCCTGGTCGAGTCCGCCAAGGTCATGTCGGGTGATTATGCGTTCAAGCAGGCCATCGCCACACATGATCAGGGCACCATTATATCGGTCCTGAACAACCATAAGGCCCGCATAGGCGCCGATGTGATGCTGCTGGTCTCTTTCGATGTGGACATAATAGCGGACACGCTTCATCCCAATCAGGCCGGAGGCAGATTCCACGATGAGAGGATCATCAAGTCCGCCGAGTCCAACGAGCGGGGGGAAGCGGCGTCCATCGTGATGATAGACGGCAAAGCATACCAGATGGCCGTCGTCCCATTGCTCATCCCGGCGCCTGAGGCATGGGTTCTTGTGGGATTTGACGTCAATGAGGTGTTCGCCAAAGAGCTGGAGAGGCTCACCCAGTCGCAAATATCCTTTGCGGTAAGCGAAAGCGGAAAGCCGGGCTGGGAAGTATTCGCCTCAACCCTGCCAGCCCAGCCGCGTAAAACACTGCCGCCGCTCTTGAACGACAAGACCCTTGTCGCCGGCAAGGGGGCGACAATTGTCATGGACGGTGTGGAGCATGTTTCTTTCGTGGTCTCCCTGCTCGACACAAACCAGGCCAAGGTCTCCGTGATACTCCAAAGGCCGCTGGCGGACGCGCTGGCGCCGTATTTCAGGCTGAGGATAGTCCTTGCGGCGCTGTTCATAGTGGGGCTGGCTTTCTTCGCCCTTGGAGGCAATTTCCTGGCCGGCACGGTGACAAGGCCGGTGAACAAGCTTGTGCGGATGAGCCGCAAAGTCGAGGAGGGGGACTATACCGTATCCGTCGAGATAGCGCAGAAGGACGAGCTTGGAAAACTCGGGGCCGCGTTCAACAACATGGTCAAGGGGCTCGCGGAACGTGACCGCGTCCAGAACATTCTTGGAAAGGTGGTGTCGGTGGCGGTGGCCGAGGAGCTTTTGAGCAAGGGATATGACCTGGGGGGCGAAGACAAGGAAGTGACTGTGCTTTTCACCGACCTGCGGGACTTCACCACGCTGAGCGAAAAGCACACCGCGCGCGAAATACTTTCGATCCTCAACGTTTATTTCACCGGGATCACCTCCGTGGTGGAGGCGTCCGGTGGAGTGGTGGACAAATATATCGGAGACGCCATGATGGCCCTTTTCGGCGCGCCGCTGACCCATAAGGACGACGCGGAACAGGCTGTGGCCGCCGCGCTGGAAATGATAAAGACCCTGGGCCGGATAAATGAGGAGTTTGTGGCGAGGGGATTCCAGAAGCTGGAAATGGGCGTGGGGATAAACACCGCCATGGTGTTGGCCGGGAACATGGGATCGAAGACCAGGCTCAATTACACGGTCATCGGGGACGGCGTCAATCTCGCGTCGAGAATAGAGGGCCTTTGCAAGAAATACGGGGTGGCCGTTCTGGTGAGCGGCACCACAAGGGAAAAAGCCCACTCATTCGTATATCGAGAGATTGACAGGGTCCGGGTCAAAGGCAAGACAGAGCCTGTGGTCATATATGAGCCTGCAGGCAAAAGCGGGGAGATGGATCCCGCGGCGCTGGAAATGGTGAATACGCACAATTCCGCCATCGAATTGTACCGCGCGCGGCGGTGGGACGAGGCCAAAAATATTTTCAGCGGGATTTGCGGGAATGCTTTGGCCAACCCAAAGCTGTGCTCTCTTTACCTGGAGCGCATAGACGGGCACATGGCCAATCCGCCGGGAGAGGACTGGAGCGGGATCAGCGATCTGCGCGAAAAATAAAGTATCCTATCGGCTGTATTTCAGAGCTTCGAGTTCCAGAGGACGCTGGGCAAGTCATTTTTTACGCCATGGCTATATAAAGGTTCATAGCGAAGAAGGGGAAGGGAGCAGGTTCACCGTGCAGATTCCGCTTGGAATCAGATTCCCGGCCAAAGTGGAGCAATCCATGGAAAGCACAGCCTACCCGCTTCGTTCAAAGGCAATAATAGACGAGGCGCGGGAATGGCTTCCGGATGACGGAATCAAGGAAAGCAACATCGCTCCCGTCACTTCCGATCGTTTGGGCCGGATAGTGGTGGCCGAGGACAACGCAGACATGCGCGAGTACATAAGCCGCCTTGTCCGGGATGCCGGGTAATGCCGTGCTGACCGCGCAGGACGGAGAAGAAGCGCTTGCGGCCTGCCTTGCGGACCCGCCAGACCTGATCCTGTCCGACATCATGATGCCCAAGCTGGACGGTTTCGGTCTTCTGCGGAAACTCCGCGCCGAGGAGCGCACCGCCACGCTTCCCATCATTATGCTTTCGGCCCGGGCGGGGGAGGAAGCGCGGATCGGCGGCATCGCCAAAGGGGCGGACGACTATCTTGCAAAACCGTTCCATGCCCGAGAACTTGTGTCGCGGGCGCGCCGGGAAGTGGAGTGTGAACTTCGCCAGGCGAAGGACGCCGCCGCCGAAATGAAAAAGATCAGCTTGAGCAACAACGTGCCGCCGGAAACCGTGGCGCAGGCGGATCCGGAGCTGCTTGGCGAGGCGCTCCACAACATCGTGGTCAACGCCATAAAATTCACCCACGAAGGGGGCTGTGTGCGCGTGTTCACACCGGAGGACAATGTTATCGCCGTGGAAGACAACGGGATAGGCGTCAATCCTGGCATGATAAACAAGCTTTTCACCGCCGATGGGGCGATATCATCTCCGGGCACGGCGGGGGAAAGCGGCACGGGCCTGGGCCTGCTGCTTTGCTCCGACGTGATAAAGGCTCACGGGGGCGTCATCTCGGTGAAAAGCGAGCCGGGCAAAGGGAGCGTATTTTCGATCCATTTGCCACAGCCCACCCGCAAGACCGGTTGACGACGTCCCGTTTTCTCAGCCTTTCTCCACCATAAGCAAGTGCCTTCCACCCTCAAAAGGATCGCTTGAAAGGATGGTGTGCCCGTCATTGCGAAGGCTTTGCGGCACGTTCTTTATGGGCGCGCCGTCGTCCAGGATCACTTCCACCCGCGTCCCGGTCTCCGCCATTTCCAGGAACAGCTTCACCTTGATGTAGTTGTACGGGCACTTCACGCCGGTCAAGTCCAGCCGTTTTGCTTCCGGCTTGGCCTTTTTCACGGTCTGCTCTTCGTTGGAGTCGGCGTGGATAGTGGTGTACGCGGCGAGGCAGTCCTCAAGGAACTCCCCGCTCATCGCCACAAGCTCGGCGGCGCTTCCGGCCTTCTGGCCCGCGGGTACCAGCGCCACCTTGTAGCGCTCCGGCACAAATCCCCTTGTCACAAGCTTGGTGTTAAACTCGCGGAAGGTCTCCTCCTCCGTGGCGGGGTCTATCCCGTAGGTGACCAGGAGCGCCTTGGCCGCCCGCAACACCGCGTCATGGGCCGCCGCCGCCGCCTCTGCGCCGTTGCCTTGCTTGAGCGCTCCATTGGCTGCGGTGTGATAGCGGCGCGCCTCGTCGAACAGGCCGTCTATCAACTCCAGCGCGGAACCCGCGCACTCTCCCGGGCCCACTTCGTCCAGGCTGAACTCTTTTTGCGTGTCCCAGTCGTAATACGAGTCCGGATTCTCGTCGAAAGAAGGCAGCTTTGAGAATCCGGACAGCGCGGACTCCAGTTTGTCCAGCCCTATCCGCGCAAAAGTGTCCGACAGCCTTTCCCCCTGCAGGCGGTTGATCCCCGCCAGGGAAAGGGTCATGTCCACAGCTTCCGGGACGCGCCGCGCCGGAATTTTCGCCAGCGGCCGCCCGAACACCGTTGTCTGCCCCAGGCTCACACCGCCAACGTAAAGCTGGTAGTGGGGAGCCAGCTTGCCGTTCACCTTCTTCGCGGAACCGGACAAGCCGATATCGGCGGTGTGATGCCGTGAGCAGGCGTTCGGGCAGCCGCTGGCGGCTATCGTGAAGTCATGATAGCCAAGCAGTTCATATTTTTTCGCCACCTGCTCAAGCCTGCGGGCCACCCCCTTGGAATTGGCGATTCCCTCGGAGCATGTTGTGGCGCCGTTGCAGGCCAGAACGCGATAGCTGCGCTCCGGGACATAGATTTCAAGCCCGATTTCCTTGAGCCGCGCCTTTGCCGATTCCCGTTCATCCGGGCCGAATCCATGCACGGCCAGGGTCCCGTCGCGGGTTATGTTCACGGACAAGCGGCCGGCCTCAAGCGCCGCCGCCAGAGAGCGCAACTGTTGCGGTGTGACGTCCCCGGTGGCGCCGCGAGCGTAAACTGCCTCCCCATTCACCTCGTTGACGTATGCGATGGGCAGGTCAATGGGCTCTATGCCGGTGAAGTTTTCCCGTTCACGCCTGTACAGATCCTTGAACATCTCCACACCGACGTTTTCTATATAGAACTTTATCCTGGCCCTGTTCCGGTTCACGCGCTGGCCGTTCCGGTTGAACAGGGTGACTATCGCCAGGATAACCTCGTGAATCCTGCCGGCCGGGACGAACTCTTCCAGCGTAAATCCAAGCCTTGGCACAGCGCCAAGCCCGCCTCCGACATACACGCGGAAACCGAATTCCGGATATCCCTCCTTCGGGCCCAGGGCGATGAGCCCTATGTCGTCGGTCATGGCCGAAGCCGCGTCGCTCGCGTTTCCGGTGAAGGTGATCTTCACCTTGCGAGGCAGCCCTTTCGACAGCGGGCTTTTGGAAAAATATTGCGACACGCGCCTCGCCGCTTCGGTCACGTCAATCGGGGCCGTGGCGCTCACAACCATGTTGCGCAGGGTGTTGCCAGCGGCGCCGATGGTGGTTATCCCGGCTCGGTTGAGAAGGTCAAGCGCGTCCACAAGGTTTTCCAGCTTGACGAAGTATAGCTGGAAGTCCTGCCTTGTGGTCAGGCGGACCGGGCCTTCGCCAAATTTTTCCGCCGCCTCGGCCGCGGCCAGAAGACCCTTTGCCGAGATCGCGCCCCCCGCCAGCTTGGTGCGGATGAGAAAATATCCCGGCTGCCGGAGCGCGTATATGCCGAATCCAAGGCGCGCCGCCTTGAACTGGTCCTTTGTCAGGCCGCCCGAAATGAACTTCTCCACCTGCCTGGAAAACTCCTGCAGCTCAGGTGAAGAGTATGTCCGTTCCGTCAATGTATCAGCGCCACTCATCTTATATACCTCCATGCCGGCTCCCTTGAGAGCCGAATTCAAACAAGTTTTATCCCGGCCATGAGCATCACACCGCTCATTGAATAGCGCAGGACGTATTCGGGTATAACAACCACAAGCCTGCTGCCCAACGCTATCCCCGGCAGGGAGCCGATCAAAAGATTGCCAGCAAGATTAAAGTCCACATCTCCAACGAAAAAGTGGGCCATCGCCGCCACCGACACCAGGCCCGCCGCGTGCACGATGTCCGTGCCCACGATCTTCGCCGCGCCGAGGGCCGGGAAGAAAAGGAAAAGGCAGGCGCAGATCAAAGTGCCGCTGCCGATGGAAGTGAGAGTCACCAGAAATCCCACAATCAGCCCGGTGACAGGAAGGATCGCAAGCTTTTGGAAACTCCAGTTTTCCTCGTCCGGCTTTTCCCTCGCCGCCTCTTTTCTGAAAAGGTTTGGCGCAAGCAGGCTGATAGAGACCAGAATGAGCATCAGCCCCACCCCTTTGGCGATCATCATGTCCAGTTGGTCCCCATAGGTCCTTTTCAGCTCGCCGAGCAGGTATCCTGCGATCAGGCTTCCCGGAAGGCTTCCCGCGAAAAGAAGACCGGCCACCTTGAAGGAGACCGTCCTTTGAAAACCGTGGATCGTCCCGCCGGCCATCTTTGTGATGGCGGCGTAAAACAGGTCGGTGCCCACGGCAAGCGTCGGCTTGATCCCCATGATCAACACGAGGATGGGGGTCATCAATGATCCTCCCCCCATCCCAGTAAGACCTACGAGAACGCCGACCAGAAAGCCTGTTAAAACCAATCCTGCGTCCATTTGCCCCTTAATTAAAAACGGTCAAGAGATGCTGATAACTCCCAAAGACTTCAGAGGCTGAGTGTGGATTCCGCACTCGCCGCCGCACTTGGAGGTGTTTATCCACCTTCCGGCGCGCTCGTTGTCGTCCGTGCTGATATGCGTGCAAGGGGCGCAACCCAAAGACCGGTAGCCTTCGCCGTACAGCGGATTGACCTTGACCTGGTAAAGCGCCAGGTATTGCCATACTTCCCTTTCCTTGAACAAAAGCACCGGGTTGAGCTTTATGAGCCCTTCGTCGCGCTGCTCGATTTCCTTAAAGTCGGTCCTTGTGCGCCCTTCGGTGCAGCGCAGCCCGGTGATCCAGCATTCAACGTCCAGCTCCTCCACGGCGCGGCGCACCGGCTCCACTTTGAGTATCTGGCAGCACTTGTCCGGGTCGGTGTTGTAAAGGTCGCCCACCTGCATGTCGGACTTGTAAATTTTCAACCCCGGATTTTCCTCCACGAGGTCGTCCATGAACTTTATGGTCTCGGCCGGTTTATATGCGGTGGTGACTATAAAGCCCTTCACGTTTGGATTCACTTTTTTGGCCAGGTCCCACACCACCATGGAGTCCTTTCCCAGGCTGTTGGCCACAACGGCCTTCTCGCCATATTTGTCGAACGCCCAGGCCAGAAGCTTTTTGGCCCTTTCCACCTTCTGTCCGAAGTGAAGCGACTCAACTAGTGAAGGAATATTCTCATTTTCAAAACCAGCGTTGACAGCCATGGCAAATCTCCTCGGATTTATAATTCCTATAGAAATGATATAATTTATGTAAATAATAGCTAATCGTGAATGACGAGTCAATATCTTTTTTCAGATTTATGCCATTATGATAGAGATAATTGCCATAAGCCCATTAATATCATATATATAAAAATGCTATTTTGCTGCAACCGATAATATGATATAAAAGCAATAGGAATTTAAGGAATTGATAAAATGAAATTCTCAGCCAAGTTTGAATACGCCCTTTTGGCGTTGCTATATCTTAAATGCGAGCCGGATGAGGCCCCTGTGTCGGGGAGGATATTGTCCGAGAAACTTAAAATCCCTTACAGATTTTTAGAGCAGATACTGTCCGACCTGAAAAAGGCGGGGCTTGTGCGCAGCGTACGCGGCTATCAGGGAGGGTATGCCTTGAACCTGGGGCCGGAGGAAATTTCCCTGTACGACATCTACCAGGTGACGGAGGGAAGGATCGAACCTTGGGACTGCGGGATATCCGTTTCCGCCAAATGCGGGCAGGACCATAATCTTTGCGTGATAAACCAGTTCTATTCCGATTTTAAGAACACTTTCAAGGACCTTCTCAAAAGCTACACCTTGTTGAGGCTGTGCGTCCAGACTCATACATTGAAGACCGAGGCGGGTCTGGTGAAAAGGACTCCCGCCCTCCCTGTGGGATAATATTTCCGGCGGGCCTCCATTTTATTCGGCACAAAGTGTGGACTGGACCGCTCCTCTTATCTATAATCACCTATTCATCGCCGGAGTGGTGAAACTGGTAGACGCGCGGGACTCAAAATCCCGTATGGGTTACCCCATGTGTCGGTTCGATTCCGACCTCCGGCACCAACTTCAACCCGTAAATCCGCGCTCGCCGCCGCCATGAATAGGCGCGTCTGAAAAAGGTTCAGCCCCCGTTCCTTTTATTTAGCTTGACTATTATTTTATTAAAAATATGATAATGATGAAAATGGGGACATACAACTTGACCAGAGGGTAGCAATGTCAGATTTAGATCCCAATATCAGAGTGCTTGTTGTCGACGATTTCGCCACCATGCGGAAAATTGAGAAGAACATCCTGGGCCAGCTTGGCATCAGGAATGTGGACGAGGCGGACGACGGCTCCACCGCCCTTCCCAAGGTGCAGCAAAGCCTCTACGACGTGATCCTGCTGGACTGGAACATGCCGCAGATGAGCGGACTTGAATTCCTGAAGGCCATCAGGGCCGATCCGAACACCAAGAACGTCCCGGTGATAATGGTCACGGCGGAAGCTTTGAAGGACAACATAATCGCCGCCGCCCAGGCAGGGGTCAACGACTATGTGGTCAAACCGTTCACCGCGGCTGTGCTTGAGGATAAACTCAAGAAGGTCCTCAAGAAATAGCCGTTCCTTTCCGGATGGCCGCCATCCGGATCACTATTTCCCCGCGGCGCTCTTGGTTATCACTCCATGGAGGAGCTTGGCCTCATTGAAGTCCGGCTTTATCTTTAGCGCCTGCTCAAGGCACTTCACCGCGTCGGAGGCGTTTCCGTTTTCATGCAACGCCCGCGCCATGTTGAAATACAGCGCCTCGTCGTCCGGGTCTATTTCTATCGCCTTTGTATAGTTTGTCACGGCCAGGTCGTACATCTTCCCGCGCCGAAGTTCGATGCCGTATTCGTTAAACAGGTGCTTGTTGTCCTTGTCGTATATCGTGTCTATGGTGGAAAGCTTTTCGAAGGTCTCCTTGGCCTTGTCCACCTCGCCAAGCTCCATGTGCGCCTTCCCTTTTCCCAGGTGGGCCACTATGTTCTTCTCGTCGATCTTTATGGCCTGGCCGAACTCGAAGGCGGCGGCGTGATATTCCTTTTTCTCCAGGTGTATTTGGGCCATATTGGCCTTTTTATCAGAAGCCTCTTTTTTCTTGTCGTCCTCGGTCTTGGGCTTGAACTCGCACTGGTGGGTGGAACAGTCCTTGAACCGCTCCTTGAATGCGTCCATGGCCACCGTGTCCACCACTATGGAGGTGGGGGTTCCGTCAGGTTTCAGATAAAAAAGGTCCACATCCCCTTTGGTGTTGGTTTTCGCGTAGTAATGCAGGTCGTGAGGAGTGTCATGCACCCTCCTGGTGGCCATAGTGCCGGCCTCCATTTTTTTTGTCTCGTAATAAATTCCCTTGATATCTTCCGCAGTCATCACCAACACCGTCCGCTGTTTTAAAAGTTGCTCAAGAATAGCATAAAATCGCCTGCTGTTCAGCCGTGAAGGGCCATCGTGGCGAAGCTTACCACGTTCTCATTCTCCCCCTCCACGTTCTGCCTGTAGCCGAGCACCTGGCCGGACCTGGCCCCGCTCGCCGCAATCAGGGTGTAAAGCGCGGGAAACCCGCAAACGCGGTTGGTCTTGTTCTTGCGCTCGATCTGGTTGACGAACGCCTCGTTGTCAATGCGGGCAAGGGCGGAAAGAAGCGCCGTGTCGTCGGTCTTTATCCTGTCCAGCTCCCGGCCGTCCACCGCATGGCTGTCCCCGAACCTTTGGCCCACATGGGCGAAATCAACGCTGGCGGCGTAACATGCTTTGCGGCCGGATTCGGATACGGTCTTTTTGAGCGCTTCGATGAACTTTGCGATCCGCCGAACGTTGAACAGAGGATGGTCCATCTTGAGCGCTTCTTCCGGAAACGAAAGGAGTATGGGGACCGCTGTGACCGCCGGATTCCGGCCGAATATGTGCGCCATGAACAGCGCCGCAAACTCGATGGAATGCTCCGTCCGATGGGCATGGGCGTTGCCCAAAATGTCTTCGCCGAAATTTTTCGAGAAATTTGCGATAAATTCCCCGTCCACCCGCATCGTTCCCGCCGGCGTTTCGAAATCCTTGTCTATGCAGGCGAAAAAATCATCCGTCAACGCATGGCCGATGCCGAGGATTATAAAGAGTTCCGCGCCGCTTTTGGCCGCCCGGCTCCATCCCGCCGCCATCATGTCCCCCCCCACGCGAAAATCAATATGCGGAACGACCACCGCCTTAAGCCCGTTTGCAGGCTCATCCGTCGCCGCCGATTTTAGAAGTGAATCGAGCACTCCCTTAAGTTCTGCGCTGTCATCCGGATAACTTTTCCCGGCAAACGCGGCGGGGCGGGTTTTGAGCGAATTGAATTCGTCCGTCACAGCCTTTTTGCGGCCGCGGAACCTCTCATTGTCCAGAAGGTATGCCTCGTCGAGCGCGTGTACAAGCCCGGCCACTTCACCCGGCTCCATAGGCTGGCCGAACTGGGCCTCGAACTCCTCGCAGAGTATTTCGACGCTCCTGGAGCCGTCCATCATTGACATGACAAAAAACGCCGGCAGAGAAACGGAGATGGGCGTTTCACAGAAATTCGCGGGATCGAAAAAAGTCACCATCCGCCGCCCATCGTGTTCGCCGACAGAAGCTTGCACATTGCGCAGCAACGGAAAATCATTCATAATCGGCCGCCACCTGATTTAAAACGCCTGTCTGTCATTCTACATCCGATTTTCAGGTAGAATCGTCATTCATACATAATAAATATCCAAGGGACGGCAATGAAGCGGATAGCGGTGACAGGGGGAGATGTGATCACTCCGGCGGGATTGATAGGAAACGGACTTGTGTTGATCCGCGGTGGCAGGATCGAATACGCCGGCGCGGCCAGAACGATCCCCTTGGGAGCTTGCGAAAAAATAGACGCAGGGGGATTGACCGTATCTCCCGGCCTGATAGACGCGCACACCCACCTTGGCGTTTACGCCGAAGGGACCGGCGCGCCGGGCGAGGACGGCAACGAGATGATAGATCCCGTAACCCCCCATGTGCGCGCCATCGACTCCATAGACCACACGGACAGGGCCTTTATTGAAGCGCGCGAAGGGGGCGTAACCTGCGTGATGATAACACCAGGTTCCGCCAATGTCATCGGCGGCTCCATATGTGCCGCTAAAACATTTGGGCGCACGGCGGACGACATGGTGATTGCAAAGGATATCGGCCAGAAGATGGCCACCGGGGAAAATCCGAAGAGGGTGTATGGGGAAAAACACAAAGCTCCCATGACAAGGATGGGGATCGCCGCCGTACTGCGCTCCACGCTTGTGGAGGCGATAAACTATAAAAAGAAAGTTGCGGCGAAGAAAGACACCGCGCGAGACCTGAAACTGGAAGCCCTGCAATCCGTGGTCGCAGGAAAACTCCCGGCCCGCGTCCATGCCCACCGGGCGGACGACATAATGACGGCCATCCGCATCGCGGAGGAATTCGGGTTAAAGCTTGTGATCGAGCATGGGACCGAGGCGTACAAGATCGCCGACATCCTGGCGGCGAAAAAAATACCGGTGAACATCGGCCCCACATCCTCCAGCAGGAGCAAGATTGAACTTAAAGACCTTGCGCGGGACAACGCGGTGCGCTGCATGGAGGCAGGCGTCCGGGTGGCGCTTATCACCGACCATCCGGTGATGCCCATACAGGACATCCGGCAGGAGGCGATAAAGCTTGTTCGCGACTACGGGGCGGACAGGACAGAGGTGTTTAAAACCGTGACCATTAATCCGGCCATCACGCTGGGAGTGGAAAAGCGGGTGGGGTCGCTGGAAAAAGGGAAGGACGCGGACATCGCCATATTCACCGGCCACCCGCTCGACGGCGGAGCAAGGTGCGTGATGACGATGGTGGACGGGGCAATGGTCTTTGATGGGCGGGAAGGCAAAAAGTCAAAACACTAAAACGCCTGTCATTCCAGCAGTTCGTACCTCATGTTCCTCCGCTTCGGAACGTAACCGGCGTCCTCGATGATGCGCCGGATATCCTTCTCGCTCATCCGGAACGCCACTCCCGCGGCGGCCACCACGTTCTCCTCGATCATGGTGGACCCCATGTCGTTTGCGCCGAAATATAGGGCCATCTGCGCGATTTTGGGCCCCTGGGTCACCCAAGATGACTGCATGTTGTCCACATTGTCCAGATACAGCCGGGAGACGGCCAGCGTCCTCAGGTAATCGAATCCGCCGCTTTTGCTTTCAAGCTTGATGGCCGTGTTGTCCGGCTGGAACGTCCATGGGATGAACGCGGTGAACCCCCCGGTTTCGTCCTGCAAATCACGGATTCTTCGCAGACTCTCCACACGCTCGCAAAGCGTTTCTATATGGCCGAACATCATGGTGGCGGTGGTGCGCATGCCAAGCTTGTGCGCCTGGCGCATCACATCTATCCATTCGTCCGCGCCGCACTTGCCGGGGCTGATTTTGTTGCGCACCCTGTCCACAAGTATCTCCGCCCCGCCGCCGGGGATGGAGTCCAGCCCGGCGTCCTTGAGCCTGCGGATGGCTCCGGACACCGTCAATCCCGACAGGCTGGCGATATGGACAATCTCCGGCGGGGAGAAGGCGTGCACATGGACGCCGTGCTTCGTTTTGATCTGCCGCAAAAGCTCCTCATACCATTCGATGGTGTGGGTGGGATGCAATCCCCCTTGCATCAGAATCTGCGATCCGCCAAGCTCCACAGTTTCGGCGATCTTGCGGTCTATTTCCTCAAAGGGGAGCACATAACCGTCCTCCGCCCCCTCCACCCGGAAAAAGGCGCAGAACCGGCAGCCGGAAACGCACACGTTGGTATAGTTGATGTTCCGGTCGATTATGTATGTGACCACCAACTCAGGTTTTTTCGCCATACGAATGGCGTTTGCCGCCTGGCCGAGGGAAAGGATGTCCGTGGATTCCATAAGCCGCATGGCGTCCTCGTCCGAAAGACGAGCGCCGCCGCCGGTCTCCTCCAGAATCTTTTCTAATTCTCTCACGTCCGTCATTTTGGGGCCTTCTCCGCCTCGCCTCCGCCCCGCAAATCCAGCAGCTCCACCGATTTCACCTTGCGCTCCGTGGCGTCCAGGATCGTGATAAGGTACGGCCCGATGGCCATAGTTTCACGTATGCGCGGGATTCGCTCCACGGCGTCGTTGACAAAGCCGGAAAGGGTCTCGTAATCCCCTTTGGGGACGCCCAGGCCAAGCTCTTCGTTGAGGCTGTCTATCTCCATCATCGCGTCAATGACGTAGCGGCCTCCGCCGAGTTTTTCAAAGAATTTCACGGGGCTGTCATATTCGTCCTCTATCTCGCCGACGATTTCCTCCACCAGGTCCTCTATGGTGACGATGCCGATGGCCCCGCCGTATTCGTCCACCACAACCGCCATGTGGACGTTGTTCTCCTGCATTTCCTTTAGCAGCACGGGGTTGCGCTTGGTGACGGGGGTGTAGAACGCGGGCGCCATCACCTTGTCCACACGGATGGAGAGGTCCTGGTACTTTAAAATGTCGAACGCGCCGATTATCCCGGCGATGTTGAATATGCGTTCCACGAACACAGGCAGCCTGGAGTAGCCGCTTTCGGCTATCCTGGCCTTCGCCTCGGCCAGGGTGGAAACGGACGGCACGCCGACAACTGTCACAAGCGGCCTCATGACCGTGTCCACCGTGTTGGTCTTGAACTCGAATATCTTGTGGATCATTTTCTTTTCTTCGTGGGCCAGGTCGAGCCTGTCCTCGCTCATCTTTGTGAGCAGCAGGATCTCCTCCCTGCTCACAAGCCCGGAGGAGAGCCCTTTGCGCCCGAGGAACACCCGGACAAATGCGCGGGATATCAGGGAAGTCACGGCCAACAGCGGAGCGAAAAGCTTCTGCGCGGCGGAAAGGGGATTGCCGATATAAGGGGCCAGCCAGTCCGCATGCCGGCGGAAGACCATTTTCGGGACTATTTCCCCTAAAATTAGCGTCAGGGGCCCCATCACCAGGAAGGCATAGAAATCCGCGTCACTTTCCCCCAGCCGCGATGCGGCGAAAGCTGTGGCGATGGCCGACCCGGCGAAGACGCTTACATTGGTGCCCGCGGATGTGGCGCCGAAAATCCGCTCCGGCCGTTTCAGCAGGTTTTCAAGCTTGGCGGCCCTTTCGTCGCCGTTCTCGGCCATGTGGCGCATCTTTATCCGGTTAAACGAAATCAACGCCAGTTCGCTGCCGGAAAAAAATCCTTCCAGCACCAGGAAGAAAAGGATAAGGATGACGGTGAGCGCTATTTCCATCGTCACTCTTCCCCCTCATGCCCGCCATTATGGCCCGGCGCTTTCATCCGAAGCTCCGTTATCCTGCGCCCTTTCAGGCGCTCCACGGTGAAAGTCAGCCCCTCGGCCTCCACGCTTTCCCCGGTCGCAGGAACGCGCCCGAACAGATGGAACACGTAACCGCCGATGGTCTCAAGCTCTTCATGCTCCAGGTTGGTGTTGAACCGCTCGCTGAAATCCTCCAGCGGCATCGAGGCCTGTATGATATAGGTGTCCGCTCCCGCCCTTTTTACATCATGCCCCTGCTCGCGGATCTGGCTGGGATTTACGCCGATCAATTCGCTTATTATGTCGTCCAGTGTGATCACCCCCTGCACGCCGCCATACTCGTCCATGGCCACGGCCATGTGGCTCTTGCGCTTCTTAAACTCGCGCAGCAGTTCGTTTATCGTCATCGTCTCCGGCACTATGAACGGTTCGCGAAGCAGGCTCTTGAGCGTCACGGCCGGATCTGGCGGGTGTGACAGCTTGAGCAGGTCCTTTTTGAAAAGCACCCCCTCGATATTGTCTATGGCGCCGTGGAACACAGGGGCGCGGGCAAAGCTGGACTCCGCCATTTTCCCCCACGCCTCCACAAGCGGCGTGGAGACGTCCAGGGCCAGTATTTCAGTCCTGGGGGTCATCACCTCCCGCACCGTCAGGTCGCCCAGATCGAACACGGAGCGGATCATCTCCCGCTCCCCTTCGTCTATCACTCCCTCGTTGGCGCTTTTCTCCATGAGGGTCTTGATCTCGTCTTCCGTGAGCATGGAGCTGGCCGAGGATGCCTTGCCTCCGAACCAGCTTGCTATTCCCGCCGCCAGCCACGTCACCACTATCTGGACGGGGGAAATCACCCACATGAACACCGTGAGCGGGACCGATGACAGCAGCGCCCACTTTTCATTGCTGTAATGAGCGAAAGTCTTGGGGGTGATTTCGCCGAACACCAGCAGGGCAAACACCCCCGCTCCCAGCGCCAGGGCCACCCCTGCGTCGCCGAAAAGCTCCAGGGCAAGGAAAGTCATGACCGACGATATGGCCACGTTCACAAGCTCGTTGGCGATGTAAAGGGTGACAAGCAGTTTTTGCGGATCGGAAAGGAGAGCGGCCACGCGCTCCCCCATCAATCCGCGCTCCCTGCCGAGCTTTTCCACCTGCAGCCGCGTCAGCGAAAAGAACGCCACCTCGCTGCCGGAAAAAAAGGCGGAGGCCGACAACAGCACGGGCAAAAGCACCCAACGGAAAGTCAAGGATTCGTCCATGTCAAAACACTATGTTCTGGCGCATCAATCGCGTGAAGGATATTCGCGCAAGGATATCCTCTCCACCTTTCCAAAACCAGCCAGCTGCTTTTCCAGCCCGGCCGGGTCCCCAACCACCACTATCTTTAATTCATCAGGTCTTAGATGGTTTTTCGCCGCTTCCAGCACGTCGTCCGCGGTCACTTTCATCACTTTTTCCCGGAACGTCTCCAGGTAATCGGCCGGCATGCCGTAATAGTCTATTATCATGCGCTGCTCAAGGATGCGCCCCGGCGTGTCGAAAATGAAAACGAAGGAGTTTATCAGCGAGTCTTTCGCCGCTTTAAGCTCCATTGGGTCCACCTTTCCGGTCCTCATTTTCGAAACCTCGTCCATGAAGATGGAAAGCACTTCTCCGGCGCTTTGCGTCTTGGTCTCGGCGCCCATCGTAAATGAGCCATTTTCCCATCTTCCGCCCATATTATAAGACCAGACGGAATAGGCCAGACCTTTGTCCGTCCGCACTTTCTGCATAAGACGGGAGGCGAATCCGGACCCGCCCAGTATTTCATCCATCACCCGCACCGCCTGATAATCCGGATCTGTCCTCTTAAGGCCAAGATGGCCCGCCCTTATCACCGCCTGCGGAAGCTTCTTGGCCGCGAGGTACAATCTTCTTTCGTGGTCATCCGCGGCCTTAGGCGTGGCGCGAAGATTTGCGGGCTCTCCCTGCCAGTCCCCAAACAGCTTCTCAAGGGTGGACATCAGATCCTTTTCGTCAAAATCCCCGGTCACACCCATAATCACAGAAGAGGGGCGTACGCTGTTTTTATAAAATTCCACAACATCGCGCCGTGTGATGGATTTCACAGACTCCATTGTCGGACGCGCTCCGTATGGTGAGCCCTTATAAATCAGCTTTGAAAGCTCCCTGTCGCCTATCCCGGTGGGCTCGTCGTTCTCGCGGCGGATACCGTCGAGCATCCGCGCCCGGGCCAGTTCCAGCCTGTCGTTGTCGAACCTCGGCCTGCGAAGGACATCGGCGAATATCGCCAGCCCTTCTTTTAAGTCCTTGCTCATCACCGAAAGCGACGCCCTGCCAGCTTCGTCCGCAATGCCGGTCTCCACGGAGGCGGCCATGCTTTCAAGCTTTTCGTCCAGCGCGTCCGCAGGCATGGACGCCGCCCCGCCGGACCTCCACACCGCCCCCGTTAGCGCCGCAAGGCCTGTCGTCCCGGCCGGATCCCAAATGGAGCCGGTTTTAGCCATGGCCATCACGTTTACTATCGGCAGCTCCTTGTCCGGCATAAGGTGAACACGCATCCCGTTGGAAAGGGTGACGACTTTAGTTTTGGGGACATCGGTCTTGATCGGTTTGTAATCGAGCAGGTAAAACCTGTCCACCGACGATTTGGTAGGCTCCGGCTGTATCTTTGCAAGCGTGGGATAACACCCGCCGAGTACCTGTATTGTCAATGCGAGAACCAGCCCTCGCGTAATCTGTCTCATTTCTTTTTCACCAGAGTGCCCACCGTCAGGTTGCCCCGGACAAAATATTTTTTGGCCACCCGCTGCACGTCCGTGGTGGTGACCCCCTTTATCATCTCCAGCTCTTTTAGAATATTGCGCCAATCGCCGGTGACCACCTCGTAATGCGCCAGCAACCTGGCCATTCCGTAGTGCGACACCAGGCCGCGGATGAAATCGGCCTCGATGTTGTTCTTCACTTTCTCAAGCTCTTTTGCCGCCACAGGCGTTTTTTTGAGCAGTTCAAGCTCTTCCCAGACGGCCTTTTCCACATCGGCCGTGCTCTTCGGCGGGCGCGGCTCCCCGCTTATGATAAAAAGGTTAGGGTACCTGTCACCCGGGGCCTGGAATGTCCCCACCGAAAGGGCCGCCTTTTTGCCGCGCACGATGTTCTTGTCAAATCTGCCGGTTCTCCCGGCGGAAAGAAGACCGTCTATCACGGTGAACGCGGCGTCGTCCGGATGGGGGAACACAGGCTTGTGAAAGCCCATCATCACCTCGCCGCTGGCGTCAAACTCCACGTCCACCCTGCGCCCTTTTTCCTGCGCCGGTTCCACCGTGGAAATCCGGTCTGGCAATTTGACCCTCGGTATGGAGGCGAAATATGTGACTATCACATCGCGGACCTCGTGGAATTTCACGTCTCCCACAATGGTTATGACGGCGTTGTTGGGGGCGTACCAGGCCTTTAAAAATCTTTCAACTTCCGAAATGGGCAAAGTGGCGATTTCCTTTTCCCGGCCGATTATCGGCCTTCCGTAAGGGTGGGAGGAATAGGCCGTGTCCAGGAACTTTTCGTACAGCTTGCCCTGGGGATCGTTCAGATAACTGCGGCGCAGCTCCTCCATCACCACGTCCCGCTCGGAATAATATTCGCGCAGGACGGGGTTTTTCATCCTGTCGGACTCCAGCCTGGCCCAAAGCTCCAGTTTGTTGGCGGGAAGGCGGATGATGTAATTTGTGGTGTCCTTGCTGGTCCCGGCGTTGTGGCCCACGCCCCCTTCGGCGGAGTATATCTTCGAGTAGCTTTCGGACACGATGTATTGCTTGTGCTCCGCCTCGGCGCTCTTGAGCTTTTCGCGCAGTTCCTTTATCTTCGCCTCGCCGGCCCCGTCGCGGACGGCATTGTCCAGCTCCTCGCCCGCCTCGTTCACCTTTTCAAGCAGCGGCTTTTCACTGGGCCAGTCGCGGGTGCCCACGTTCGTGGTCCCCTTGAAAAGCATGTGTTCTAGCATGTGGGCCGCCCCGGAATAGCCCGTCCGCTCCTCCACGGAGCCTACCTTGAAGGTGATGTGGGCGGCGAAAATGGGCGAGCCGCTCCTTTCAAGGACGATGACCTTAAGGCCGTTGGGAAGGGTGAATTCTTTTACGCGCTCCTTCAAATCGAAGGCAAGGGCGGTGGATGAGGCGCCCGCCGCGGCGAAAAACAGGATGAGAGCCGGCCAGATGGCGGAGAACCGGCGGCTCCTGCAACGCGGGCCGTCGTTCGGCGGTTTGTCCATCAGGCTGAAAACTTCAAGCTCCCATCGTAGTTGACACGAGCCATGATATTAGATTAACAGGGCATTGCTGTCAATATTGCCCGCGCACATTGCCCGCGCATGGGCAGTGCGCCCGCGCTTGGCCGGCCAGCGCCTCCATTACGGCAGATAGACCATTATCTCCGTGTCCCCCACCTTGATTATGTCGTTGTTTTTTATCAGCGCAGGATCGTTAGGGGCGAGGGGCTTGCCGTTTAGCTCCGATCCGTTCGTGCTTCCCACGTCCAGGTAGAACCAGGAGCGGGTCACGTTGTCGTAAACTATCTTTCCATGGTGACGGGAGACCTGCGTGTCATACAGGCTCACATCGTTTTCCGGATTCCTGATGTTGCCGACGCTGATGTCCTTTCGCCCAAGCGTTATACGCTCTACACCATCCTTTTTGCGAACCATCAGCGCCGGTTCCAGAAGGCGCCCGGGGGCGGAGCCTACCATCGCTTCGGATATGGCCATGGTCTGGTCAGGATTGAAATCCGGCGCCTTGCGGTGCTCGCCGGTCTCGTCCGGAGTCTTTTCCACTCCCTTGCCCGGCTGGCCTGCGCCGCCGGCGGATTCAGCCTCTTTCACGGCTCCCCCCATTTCCTTCTTGCGTTCTGTTCCACCTTTGTATGATCCCGCTTCCGGCTCCATGTCCAAAGGCATCCTCTTATGGGCAGGATCCGTCGGGGCGCCATCCATCACCTCTATTGCCGTGTCGTCAACCCGCCAGGACCCGGCCTTGCGAAGCATGGCCATCCCTTCCTTGAGCCAGGAAACGTCCGCCAGTTCCACTTCAAGCGCGCGCCTCAATTCGTCGCGCTTTTCCGTGAAATACCCGGCTCCATACTCCTTGGACTTAAACCGCAGCCGGTTTAGACGCACCTCCCGCCGCAGATGTTTCACCCGCTCGCAAGCTTCGTTCAAAGAGCCTTTCAGCTCCTCGATCAATTCCCCGGCCTGCGCGGGTGTAAGCGAGATTTGCGTCTCACGCTTCTCCCAGCTTGCCGCCATTTGCTCAAGCCTGGCGGAATAGTCCCTCTCAAGCTCTTCATATAGTTTACGTTTTTCGGACGCCTCCGAAAGCAGGCCATAGATCTTGCGCGAGGCCAGCCTTGCCTCCCGGAACTTCGGGTCACCAAATATATCGCGGAAACTCTCTTTTCCCACTTTGCGGTCTTTCCCCTATTCCCCTGTTAATATCCAGCCAGCCAACGCCAAAGCGGCCGCAAGCGCGGCAAAAAGCGTCGCCCGCAACAATCCCCGTCCCTTGCTTGCGCCATGGCCATGGCTTTTGGCGATGTGGGCGAAGTCCATGCTTGTGTCTGTGATGGTGGTGTCCGGATCAGGCTCCGCCGCGGCGGCCAGCGCGGCCTCCTTCTCTTCCAGCAATTTTATGAGCCCCTGTTTGGAGCGGGATATAAACGCCACGCGCTGCAGTTCGTTCCTGTCCATGGCGCGGTCGAGCGCCTCATCGAAAGCTTTTACGGTCTGGTGGTCTGGCATAAGCATTTTTTCAAGCCGGGCGATAATATCATCCTCCCTGGTCTTACGGATGGGGCATCGCTCCAGGAATTGCGTCAAGGTGGCGTTGTCCCTTACTTCCTCGAGCGTCACTTCGTGGTTTATGGCCGTTGTGTACCGTATGTCGAACCTGAACACCCCCATTTTCACCACGTCCCCCTCCTGCAGGGTCACAGGGGCGCTTATGCGCGTTTCGTTGACGTAAACGCCGTTGCTGCTTTTCTTGCCGTCCGTCCCGTCGGAAATCATCGTCCTGCCGTTTTCGATGGTTATCAGGGCGTGTTTTTTCGAGACGGATGGATCGGGAAGCAGAATGTCGCATCCGGGCTCGCGGCCGATGGTCATGCCGTCCCGTAAAAGGGGGAAAATCTTCTCGGCCCCCTTCTCCCCCTCCACATAGAAGCAGAGGGAATCGTCTTGGTCCATCATTGCCCGGCGTTCCTTATTTTAATATCAGAAATTGTAGCATAGCGGCGATATTATGGAAAAAATCGCTCCCGCCCGGCATCTATCCCCGACATGGGGCATCTAAGCAGGAACGTTCATCTATTCGCATATAAATTAGGGGGGTGGGGAAATGCGGACAATTTTCATGGTGTTCACGGCCTTTCTGTTTATTCTTCTGGCGGCGCGTTCTTCGGAAGCGGGGATACAGCCATACTTTGCGGCGGGGGACTTCAAGGGCTCCGTGGCAGAGGCTGAGAAGGCCGTTGGAGCCGCGCTTGGCTCCGCCGGATTTGAGGTTATAGGGGCATACTCTCCGGCAAAT
Organism: Nitrospinota bacterium; assembly: GCA_016235255.1. Classification (NCBI taxonomy): domain Bacteria; kingdom Pseudomonadati; phylum Nitrospinota; species Nitrospinota bacterium. The sequence continues at coordinate 37,103 of JACRLM010000044.1, forward strand.
GACTCAAAGCTCCGGTCCATGGTGTTCACAAGGGGGGACATTCAGGCGGCGTTAGGCGGCCTTGCACCCACCCGGATGCTGGCGGCGGCGCTTAAAGTCGGGCTAAAGCAAAACGGGGACAAAGTGGCCGTCACATTCGTTAACCCCGAATACCTGTTCCGGGCATACACCCAGAAGGAATATTCAAAGGCCGAGGCGGCCCTTTCCAAGGCTCATGCGGATATTCTTGCCGCCATGGCCACTTTCGGCAAACCCGCTCCCATGGGGGGCGGCGGGCTGGAACCCAAGGGGCTGGAACATTATCACTATATGCTCGGCATGGAGTATTTCGAGGACATGTCCCAGCTTAACGCCAAACCCGAAAGTTTTGAAACGCTGACCGCGAAGGTCGAAAAGAACCTCGCCGCCAGGGTCGGAGGCGCCGAAAAGGTGTATGCCATCAAACCGGCGGGAAAGAAAATAGCGGTCTATGGCGTGGGGCTGACGGACCCGAAGAGCGGCGAGCCTTTCTTCCTTCCAATAATCGGGACGGACCATGTTTCCGCCATGCCATACGAGCTTATCGTGGTGGACAACACGGCTTTCATTTTATACGGCCGGTATCGCATAGCGCTTCACTGGCCCGCTTTGACCATGGGGACATTCACGAAGATCATCACCACGCCGGGGGAGATAGTGGACCAGATGAAGGGGCTGATGAAGTGACAATATCTTCCAGCATTAAATAAACTTTGCAGGGGGCAGGTTAAAAACCTGCCCCTACTCATTCCACAATCTCTCCAAATCCTTCTCCAGTTCCTCCATCGTCTTTCGCACGTTAAACTCCGGCAGGCTATTGAAAAACACCTTGCCGTAGCTTTTTGTGGACAATCGCCTGTCCAGCACCGCCAATAGCCCCTTGTCGGAAACGCCGCGGATCAATCTGCCCAATCCCTGCTTCAGCAAAAGCGCCGCCGCCGGGAGTTGGTATTCCATGAACGGCGATCCCCCTTTTTTGGAGATCATCTCTATCCTCGCCTCCACCACCGGGTCGTCCGGGGCGGCGAATGGGAGCTTGTCTATTATCACCGCCGACAACGCTTCTCCCGGCACGTCCACCCCCTGCCAGAACGACGTGGTGGCGAAAAGCACAGAATGGGTATCTGTCTTGAACTTGTCCAGAATCACAGACCGGGGCGCGTCCCCCTGTTTGAACGTGGAATAGGGCAACTTCCCCTCCATCAGGCTCCAGACCGTGTCCATGTTCCGGTAGCTTGTGAACAACACGAACGCCCGCCCTTTGGTCAGCTTGAGAAGCGCTTCGATCCGCTCCGCCGCTTTTGCCTGGAACCTGTCGCTCATGGGGTCGGGCATATCCTCGGCGAGGTAAAACACCGACTGTTTCTTGTAATCGAACGGGGAAGGGACCACTATCTCCTCCACCTCCGAAAGTCCGAGCCTGGCCTTTATAAAATCGAAGTTGCCCCCCGTGGTGAGCGTGGCCGATGTGAACACTGTGGCGCCGGCTTTTGGATACAGCTTGTCCTTCAGATGGCCGGAGACGTCTATGGGGGACGATTGAAGGAACACCCCCCGGCCCCTTGTTTCCACCCAATACACGTAATCGTCCCGCTCCATGGTGGTTATTTCGCGCAACGCCGCCGCTATATCGCCGAACCTCGCCGCGCACGATTTCACCGGGTCGGTGGCGTTTTTCAGCGACATTAGGAAATCCCGCATAAGTTCCAGCGTATTTAAAAGCTCTTCGGCCCGTTTTCCCACCCGGTCCGCGTCCCGCTTTTTCAGCCTGCGCCTCCCTTCAAAGGCCTCCCCAATGGAGTCGAAGAACAAGTGCGACCTTCGCAACAGGTTTTCGATGGTCTTGGCGGTGTCCGCGTCGGCCAGCTTCTCCGTACGCAGTTCCCTTTCGGTGTCCCGGGCGGCGTCGGATATCCTGTGGTTTGAAATGGACTGGCCGAAATAGGCGCAGGCGGTCTCCTCCACAAGGTGCGCCTCGTCGAAAATCACCGCGTCGCACCTTGGGATCACTTCGCCAAATGAGCTGTCCCGCACGTTCAGGTCGGCGAAAAAAAGGTGGTGGTTGACGATCACTATGTCCGCCTCGGCGGCGTCCCGGCGCATTTTCGTGATAAAGCAGGAGTCGAAAGTAGGGCATGCCGTGCCAAGGCACAGCTCCGTCTTGCTGTTCATCTCCCCCCAGGCCGCATAGCTGTCCGGCATGTCCGCCATTTCCGCCCGGTCGCCAATCTGCGTGATGGCGGCCCATGACTGTATCCGGGCGAAAAGCCTTCCTTCGGCGTTATCGTTGAAGAGAGGCTGCTGGGAGAAGTTTTTGAAACGGCGTTTGCAAAGGTAGTTGCCGCGCCCTTTCATGCAGGCGGCCTTGAACCTGCCCGGAAATATTTTTTCAAGGACAGGGATGTCCTTGCCGATTATCTGCTCCTGCAGGTTTAGCACGCCGGTGGAAACGGCCACCTTTTGGCCGCTAAGGACTGCGGGGATGAGATAGGCTAGGGTCTTGCCGGTGCCGGTGCCCGCCTCCGCCAGCAAAGCCCCGCCCCCGGTGAGGACGGCGTAAACCGATTCGGCCATGCGCTCCTGCCCGGGCCGGGCCTCATAAGCGGACAACGCCTGGGACAAGGCGCCGCCTGGGCCGAAATAGCGCCTCATAATTGCGCCGGCGCCGGCGATGGAATCGGTCGTCAATTTTGTGTCCATCATCATATCCCGGCGAAATTGCCGGTAACGATGATTTTACACTCCCTTGGGTTTTTCCGCCCGGCGTTATTACCTGATGCTCTCTTCCGGGTATGCGTCAATGTTGTGAATCGCCAGGTCGGACCCCATGGCCTCTTCGTCCCGCGAGAGTCTGAAGCCCACAAGCTTGTCCACCGCAAGGTACACAACGAACCCGGACGCCACCGCCAGGCCGACCCCAGCAAGCGTCCCGATCAACTGCGCCATGAATGAAACGCCGCCGATTCCCCCCAGCGCCTTTTGGCCGAATATTCCGCAGGCTATCCCGCCCCACGTGCCGCAAAGCCCGTGCAAGGGCCATACGCCCAGCACGTCGTCTATCTTCATCCGCTCCTGTTCCCACACGAACGCCTTCATGAAAATGACGCCTGCCACGCCCCCAACGATCAACGCGCCGAGAGGGTGGAACTGGTCTGACCCGGAGCATACCGCCACAAGCCCGGCCAGAGCGCCGTTGTGGACGAAGCCGGGATCCCGTTTGGACACTATCAGCGAGGTTATTATCCCCCCCGCCATCGCCATCAGCGAGTTGACCGCCACAAGGCCGCTGATCGCCGTTATCTCCTGCGCGCTCATCACGTTGAATCCGAACCACCCCACGCACAGCATCCAGCTACCCAGCGCCAGCATCGGAATGTTGCTCACCGGGATCGGATGGGACCTGCCATCCTGCCACCGGCCATGCCGCGCGCCAAGCCGCAACACAGCCATCAGCCCGATCCACCCACCAAGCGCATGCACCACCACCGACCCGGCGTAATCATGAAACGGAGCCCCCAGCGCTGTGGCGATGATGGAGTCTTTCTGGCCCAGCAAGGATAAGCGGCCCCACACCATCCCCTCGAACAAGGGATATACAAGCCCCACGAAAATAGCGGCGGCGGCCACCTGCGGCCAGAATTTCGCCCGTTCGGCTATGCCGCCGGAGATTATGGCCGGGATCGCGGCGGCGAATGTGAGCAGGAAGAAGAATTTCACAAGGTCGTAGCCGTTGGTCGTTCCGGCTATCTGCTCGGCCGGGGTGAGGAACGTCATCCCGTACGCGAGAGGGAATCCGATGATAAAATAGACCACGGCGGAGAAACCGAAATCGGAAATGATTTTCACCAGCGCGTTGACCTGGTTCTTTTTCCTCACCGTCCCCAACTCAAGAAAAGCGAATCCACCGTGCATGGCGAAGACCATCACGGCCCCCAGCATAAGAAAAAGAACGTCGGAACTGACTTTGAGCGCTGTTTGATCCATCTGAAATTCCCGCGATAAATATTGTGAAGTTATCGCTGAACTAGCAAGGATAGTGCCTGTTTGCGACGGCTTTTGCGCTGGGATATAACCGGTTGATTGTTAACGCAAAATTGTCGCATTTGCTACATCGGCAGGTAGCCTTTCAACCTTGGAGCCGCCTATATAATAGGCAACGAAGATTGTTGAGAGCCTATTATTTAGGCCGGACAGGGTGGTGTATATCTATAAGAATTAATAAAGGTTAGTTGTAAATAGAGAAGCCATCCGGATGGCAAAAAAATAAAGCGCCCTGATTTATAGCTACATCAAGGCGCTTTTTCGGAAATTCAGAAAGACTTGCCCACAGACTCCGCCACCTTGTTAAGCTCCTGCATCAGCGCCGCGAACTTGTTCGGTTTTAGTGATTGCGGACCGTCGGAGAAAGCCTCCTCCGGTTTCCAGTGGACTTCAATCATCAGCCCGTCCGCGCCGCATGCCACGGCCGCCTTGGACATGGAGGCCACATATTGCCAATGCCCCACGCCGTGGCTCGGGTCCACAATGATGGGAAGGTGCGTTTTTTCCTTCACCACCGGCACGGCGGAAAGGTCCAACGTGTTGCGGGTGGCGGTCTCGAAGGTGCGGATGCCGCGCTCGCAAAGGATCACCTCGTTGTTCCCTTCAGAAAGGATATACTCGGCGGACATGAGCCATTCTTCAATGGTGTTAGCCAGCCCGCGTTTGAGCAAAATAGGCTTTCTGAGCTTGCCAACATCTTTTAGCAGCGAAAAGTTCTGCATGTTCCTGGCGCCGATCTGCAGGATATCGCAGTAATCGTGCACAAGGTCCACCTCCTTGTTGCTCATGATCTCGGTGACCACAGGCATTCCGGTCTCGTCTGATACGTCCCGTAGTATCTTGAGCCCGTCCTCGCCAAGGCCCTGGAAACTCCATGGGGAAGTGCGCGGCTTGAAGGCTCCGCCGCGAAGGATCGTGGCGCCAGCCGTCCGCACGGACTTGCCGGTCTGCATAAGCTGGTCCTTGCTCTCCACGGAGCACGGCCCCGCCATCACCACAAGCTTGTTCCCGCCTATTTTGACGCCCTTGACGTCTATCACGGTGTTCTCTTTCTTGGCCTCGCGGGAGCAAAGCTTGTACGGTTTCAATATCGGCACCACGCTTTCCACATGGTGCAAAGACTCCAGCGCGGCAAGCCTGGCCTTGTCCCGCGCATCCCCCAGCGCCGCCACCACCTTGCGCAGCGATCCTTCGATGATCCTCGGCGTATAGCCGAAATTGCGCACACGCTCCATCACGTCCGCCACGTCCTGCTCGGTGGCGTTTTCCTGCATAACTATGATCATGTTATAAGAAGTCTCCAGACTGATTATTCCTTTATCCCGCCGTCAATTAAAAACGCGCATGTCCGCCATCAGGCCGGGAACGGTGATGATATGCCATTTTGCCGGCTCCGGGCAATAGCGGCGATTTTTTGCGCCGGACCGCCGGCTCTGGCAGTTTTGGGGCCAGCTTATTTCTTCCCTTCCACCTTGAAAGCCACATCTATCACCACCTGCCATTCGTGGACGACGCCGTTTTCGTCAATCCTGCCGCGCTGCTCGACCACCTCGAACCAGTTCAGTCCACGAAGGCTTTCATGGGCGTCGCTAATGGCCATCTTTATGGCGTCCTCGTAGCCCACCGGGGAAGTTCCGGCCATCCTTATCACCTTGAATGTTTTATGCATCTCGGCCTCCATGGAATATGTTTATGGAAAACGACCGTCACCTGTCATATTTTATCCCGAACCGGAGCCGGAAATCTCCAAAAACTAGTCTCCGATAGATATCTGGTAAACATACTGGCCGCGCTGCACATACAATATCGCGCCGCCATATCCCTGGCTTTCCATGACGGCGTTGCGGAAACCCTCTTGGGAGTCCGCCGTGGTCCTGTTGATTTTCCGGATCACATCCCCTTCCCGCACCCCTGTTTTCGCAAGTTCGCTGGCCGGGTCTATTTTCGATATCACAAGCCCTTTTTGGGCGGGGAGCCCGAACCTTGCCATATTGTTTTTGTCCGCCGGGGCCACGGAAACGCCAATCCATTCATAACCTATCTGGTCCGCCACGGCAGGGGTGATTCTTGTTCCTTTAATTGATATTTCAATCTGCGCGGGGCTTCTGAACACATTAAATATGGCGGCCGATCCTTCCGGCATGGCGGCAAGCCTGGAATACAGGTCCTTCCTGTCCGAGACCTTCTTGCCGTTGATGGCGGTCACTATGTCTCCGGCCGCAAGCCCCGCCTTCCTGGCCGGTCCCACACCGAACACTTTTGTGACAATGGCGCCCCCCTTCCCTTTCCACCCAAGGCGGTAGCGCAGCTCCGATGAAAGGTCCCGGGCGAAAAAGCCGAACCACGCCCTTGAAACGGCGCCGAAACTTATAAGGTCGGCCACTATCCGTTTGGCCTTGTCTATGGGGATGGCAAAACCGATCCCCTCGCCCCCCTTGTGGACGGCGGTGGTGATCCCTATAAGCTCCCCGTTGATGTTGACAAGCGCCCCGCCGGAGTTGCCCGGATTGATCGGCGCGTCCAGTTGGATGAAGTCGTGGAGCATGCGGTCCTCCTCCACCTGCACGCTTCTGCCGGTGGCGGAGATGATGCCCGTTGTGGCCGAGTGGGTGAGCCCGAACGGATTGCCGATGGCGATGATCGTCTCCCCTATCATTATGTCGTCCGACCGCCCCATTTTCGCCACAGGCAGGGGCGTTGCCGAGCTCACTTTGATCACAGCCAGGTCGGAGGCCGGGTCCGCCCCAACTACTTCGGCGGCAAACTCCCGCTCGTCCGCCAGCGTCACCCGTATTTCCGTGGCGCCGTCAATCACATGGTTGTTTGTGAGTATGTAACCGTCCTGCTTTATAATGACACCGGAGCCGAGCGACTCCCGTTCAACGGTCATCGGGCCCAAGGCCCCTCCGAATGCCCCCAAAGGGCTTCTTCTGAAAGGATTGACCTGTTCTCTTTTGGATGTGTTTATATTGACCACGGCAGGGCTCGTCTTTTCCACCGCCTCCACTATCACCGTGCGCCTGTTGGCCGCATAGGAGTTGACCGGAGTTAAAAACGCGAGTAACGGCGCGGCAATTGCCGCAAGCAAAACGGATGATTTCATTGACCGTCCAACCCTTGATATTCTCTTTGAAATATTATCATTAAGGCCGCTCACCCACAAAAATCCGGCCGTTATCAAGCTTCTTCCCCCTTCCTTTTCATCTCTTTTATCAGTTCCTCGTCCACCCTCACCGCTAGGGACTTGGCCCCGGTGACGATAACCTTGCCCGGCGCCGCCCTCTTGGGCTTTTTCACGTCCTTTGCGAAAAGCCACGTCACCTCCCCCTTGCCGGACTTGGCCGCCTTGGAATAATGGATGGCCAGCATGGCCGCTTCCCGCAGGGTTATTTGCGGCAGCTGTATCCCCTTTGGCAATTTTGCCACCACGTGGGAGCCCGGGTAGTCCCGCGCGTGGAGCCAAAGGTCTTTCCCGGACGCGATCCGGAAGGTCAGTTCGTCGTTTTCCCTGTCATTGCGCCCCACCATTATCAGGTGCCCTTCAGATGAGATGAACCTCCTTGGCCCCGTTTGCGCCGCTTTTTGTTTGGCTTTTGCCGCCTGGCCATGGAGGGCCTTTTGCCGCGCGATTCCTTCCGGTTTTGGCTCCGGCCGCCATTTACCGGATTCGATTTGCAAAAGCCGTTCTTTTATTGCCGCGGTCTTTTTGTCCAGCTCCCGCAATGTTTCGGCGATGCGAGCCAGCCCTTTTTCAAACTTCCTGTGCCTCTTATAGTAGAGGGCCACATTCTCGGCGGGGCCCAGAGCCGGATTCAAGGGTATTTCAACCGTGCGTTCTTCGGCGGAATATACGTCCGGAACCGTGATGGAGGCGCATCCTTTCCTTATAAGATGGAAGCTGGCCTGAAGGATGTCCCCAAGCCGTCTGTCGTCCTTGAAACAGGCGAGTTGCTCCATCTCTTTTTCCAAGGCCACTTTCAACTTGCCGATCTTTTTCAATTCGCCCAATAGCGGCGCCGCCGCTTCACGGCGCAGTTCATCGGTTTTTTCTTTTTCGGCGGATTCCCTGTGCGCGGCTTCCATGGCGCGGCTTGCAGGAAAGCCGCCGTCTTCCATATATGACGGTTTTGTGTCCGTTTCCTGCGTTATAGGACGGGGGGGAGGGGGAGTGTATATGTCACCCGAAGCGATTCGCCCGCGGCGGTCCAGCGCCATGGCGATGACCTTTTCCTCGCTGTTCAGGAGAAAGGCGTTGGCGCGGGTCCCCATCAGTTCGCAGGCCAGGTGATAGTCCCCCCCGGCGGTGTTGAAGCTTAGCCGCAAAATCCTGTCCAGGCCGGGCTGGGTGACGGCGAAAAGATACCCCCTCTCCAGCGTTTTTTTCAAAAGCCGCGTAAAATGGCCGTTTTCGGCCAAGGCTTCGTGAGCTGAAAAAACCAGGTGGGCCCTGCCGTTGCGCGGCGAGAGGCTGACAAGCAGCCAGCTTTTGCGCCCCCCCTTCCGGAAAGCGAACACCCATTCCCATGGAGCGGTCTGGACGATTTTGTCCACAAAAGACCCTTCACAGGCGGCCTTTATCTCCGCTATGGTCCCTGAAAGTTCGTTGGCGGTCATGTTCATTTTTCCTTTATATCCAAAGCGCTTTATCAAGGATACGGCCAAAGCGCCGTTGCCGGGACTGTATTTTATCAAAAGGGGACGACTTGAGCCGTTGGACGAAGGAAAGCGCCAAATCCAAGAAAATTAAAATTTCACTGGATTTTTGAATATTGTTGGGCTATGTTACTACCTTATTGTTTTAACCTTTTTGGGGGTATATATGGCTATTAGGACTTTTGTTGCGTTCATTGCTGCTGCTTTCTTGGTGACTGTTGGTGGTTCCTTCGCTTCCGCCGAGGAGAAGAAGGCTGAGGCTCCGGCCGCTGCCGCTCCTGCTGCTGCCGCTCCGGCCGCCGCTGGCGAGAAGAAGGAAGAGAAAAAAGTAGAGAAGAAGGCCAAGAAGGCCAAGAAGGAAGAGAAGAAAGAAGAGAAGAAAGAGGAGAAGAAGGAAGAGAAGAAATAACTTCTTTTCCCGCTTTTTCCCGATTTTCCGATTTTTCCGCGAGCTAAACTCGCAACCCATACGAATCAACAAAACTGTATGGGTTGCGAGACCTTAGCCGGCTTGCCTCATCCCAATCCCAGATCCTCATATTCAGGCTCTTCCAGAAGTCCGCGCCGCTCGTAAATGTTCCGCGTCTTTTGGGCCAGCTTCATGTGTCTGGCCTCCTCCAAAGCAAGATGTTTGAAGAGGGAGGCGACTTCGGGATCGTCCACTTTCGCCGAATATTCATCGTAAAAAGCGAAAGCTTCGGCTTCCCTTTTCTCAACATGCCGCAGCGAGTCGTCCAATGAAAGCTTTGGATTCATTTTTTCAACGTTGGCGCTCTCAAAACCAACCCATGCGATCACCTCGCCCAAGGCTGGAGTGTTGCTCTCTCCCCTGCGCTTCATGAATTTCATAAGGCCGTTGAAGTGCCCGCGCTCCCTCATCGCCTGGTACCTGAAAAAATCGGCGGCCTTCGGATTTCCGCCCCTGCTGCAATAGTCGGCCATGGAATCATAATAGTCCGCCGCCAACTTTTCGTTGTAGATGGCTGTCTTCAAGACATCGGCTGTGTCTAGCCCGCTTATCACCTGGCTGTACATGACCATGTCTCCTTTTTGTTGTAAGTCATGCTTGATGGAACAGCATAGATCGGGCCAAATTTTACCGGGTTGAAAAATATCCTGTTATTGCCCGGCGGAACTTGTGTGCGCGACATGCATGTCCCCCTGGACGACAGGAAAGTCCACCCCGGCCGGTGAAGATAAATTAAAGTTTCCAGCCCGCGTTTTTGCTACCATAAATGGTTATGGACGAATATTTGAAAAATGGCGCAAGGATTCTTGTCATAAAACTCTCCGCCATGGGGGACGTTGTGCACACGTTTCCTGTCGTGGCGGCGGTGAAAAAAGCCAGGCCGGACATATCCTTAGACTGGGTGGTGGCCGAAGGATACCGCGAATTGGTGGGCCTTTCCAGGCATGTGGACAATGTGATCCTGTTCAAGCGCAAAGAGTGGGGGAGTTTTTGGAAGCCCGGCGTGCTATCGCAGATTTCCGGTTTTCTGCGCAACGTGCGGGAAAAAGAATACGACGCGGTGGTGGACCTGCAGGGATTGCTGCGTTCCGGCCTGATCACGGCGGCGGCGCGCTCCCCCCTTAAAATCGGATTTGATTACGCACGGGAGGGAGCCACCCTGTTTTACAACAGGAAAATAGGGCGGCCCCCCGGCCAGGTCCATGCCATCGAAAGATACCTTGGCGCGCTGAAGGAAATAGGGATTCCATTTCAGGGGGGGCCAGACTACGGAATAAGCGTTCCACAAAGGGAAACGCTATGGGCCGAGACCGTTACGCCAAAAGAGCCCTTCGCCGTGGTCAATCCCAACGCCAGATGGAAAACAAAACGCTGGAGCGCCGAAAAGTTCGCCGGACTTGTAAAAGAGCTGGAGAAAAGGCATGGAATGAGGTCGGTGATTATCGGCGGGCCGGATGACGTGAAGACCGGGGCTCAACTTGCCTCCATGGCCGGCCCCGCCGCCATGGACCTCACGGGCAAAGGTGGATTCGCCCACCTTGCGGCCCTGCTCGGGCGCGCGGCGGTGATGTTCACAAACGATTCCGGCCCCATGCACCTTGCGGTAGCTCTCAATATCCCGGTGGTGGCGGTTTTCGGCCCGACAAATCCCAATCTCACGGGCCCATACGGCCCCGGCAATATGGTGGTGGCCGCTTCCGTGGATTGCTCTCCGTGCTACAAAAGGGAATGCGAAAAAGGAATGGAGTGCATGGATTCGATAAGCGTGGAATCCGTGCTGACCGCCTGGAACGCAACTGCCAAGGCGGGAGCGAGACGATAACATGGACGAGGCGCTTTTCCGTGCCATAAACAGCGTGTCCGGCCATGCGTGGGACACGGTGATGGTGACGGCGTCCAGCACGTCCACTTGGAGCGCGCCGGCAGGGCTGCTTGCGGCGGGCCTGCTGATCCGGGACAGACGGCGCGGCCTGTGGGCGATTGCCGCGGCTGTGATCGCGGTGGGAATAGGGGATGCGCTTGGTTTTTATGTTTTAAAGGAACTTGCCGCCAGGGCCAGGCCCTGCTTCGCGCTGGAAAACGTGCGGATTCTTATCGGTTGTGGCGAGGCGTATTCTTTCCCCTCCAATCACGCCATAAATTCGCTGGCCATAGCCGGGGCGATTGGGTATTTTTTCCGTCCAATGTTGTGGGCGCTTGTCCCGGCGGGGCTTCTTGTGAGCTTGTCCCGCGTGGCGGTGGGGGCGCATTACCCTTCGGACGTGGCGGCGGGCGCCGTGATAGGCTTTATCATAGGGTGGATCGTGTCAACCATGATTGAAAGAAAAACCGCGGGCATTCGTTGCGCCGCGACAAAACTCCGCATAGTGTTCCTGGACAGGGACGGATGCGTGAACGTGGAGGACAATCATATACGCGATATCGCCCAGTTCCGGCTTTACCCAGATACGCTGGAGGCGATACGAAAGCTCAACTCGGCCGGATTCAAGGTGGTGGTGATAACAAACCAGTCCGGCGTGGCCAGGGGGTTGATGACCGAGGAGCTTGTCCGGCAGACGCATGATCTGCTGATGAAATGGACGCGGGAGGCGGGGGTGACGATAGACCGGATCGAATATTGCCCCCATCATCCCGAAGGGAGCGTGGCCGATTACGCCAAAACCTGCGATTGCAGGAAGCCGATGCCCGGCATGCTGATACGCGCCGCAAAGGAGCTTGGCGCCGATCTTCCGGAATCATACGTCGTCGGAGACAAGATAAGCGACATCGAGCTGGGCCCCGCCACCGGCGCAAAGGCGATCCTTGTGCGGACCGGATATGGCGCCAGGGACGAAGGAAAGATAATCAGCGGCGAGGTCCGTCCACCCGCTTTCGTGGCGGACGGCATAAAGGAGGCGGTTGATTGGATTCTGGCCGACGCCGGATTGCGCAAATAAGCGGCGGGATGATAGATTTTAGCCGGGCTGAATCAATTAGCGGAGCGTGGGACAATGGACGATAGCGGCGGGGAAAGCCACAAGTATGTAAGTGTGCCGGTCTGCTTTTCGGTGCGCTGGAAGCGGGCTGAGGACACGGCCATGCTCAAGGCGGAAATCGTGAGCCACCGCACATCCGACAGGTACATGGCCCCGCCCCCCGCCTTTTCAGAGTCCGCCATAGACGCCGCCGATCTGGTTGATTTCCAGCGTTCGGCGCCGCATATTTTCAAGATGTGGGCGGCGCTGGAAAAAAAGCTGGATTACCTGATCCGTCTGACCAGCAGGCAAGCCGCGGACGATCAGAGTTTCTCGGCAGGCATGTGCCTTTCACTTTCAGAAGGTGGAGCGGTGATAAAGCTGGCCGAGCCGATCGCAAAGGATGATTTGCTAAGGCTCCGCCTTAATCCTCCGGCATACCCGATGGTGATGGTGGAAACTTTGGCCAAAGTCGTCGCGGTCACTCCCGATCCTGAAAAACAGGAAGAGATTCTTTTGGAGGTGGAGTTTGACGCCATCAACCACATGGACAGGGAGGAGATAGTGCAGTTCCTGTTCCGCCGTCAGCGGGAGATCCTGCAGAAAAAACGGGAGTGACGCCGCCAGTTGCGATGTATGGTCAATTTTTCTGGCTGTACCTTTCGGCGCCCCAGAAAAAGCGGGAGAAACGCCGCTTGCCGGCCTTCTGCTCCATAACGATAACGCCAAGGTCCCTGTCATCCGCGCTTATTCCGGCCACGCGCGGATTTACGATGTATGCCGCCTCCATCATCACAAGGCTCTTGCCATCTTTCTTGCCTGCGGGGATTGTCACGTTCACGGCCTGGGATCCAGCAAGGGAAACGCGTTCCGTCTTTCCGTCGGCCATGATGGTCACTACCTGCGGCCTGTTATTCACCCCCGGCAAAGGACAGGCCAGCGTCATGCTTATTTTCCCGTCGATCACGTCGGAATAAAACACTCCCCTGCGCCCCATCCAGCGTCCCACCGTCCCGTCCGGCTGTTTTTCCCAATTGTGGAATCCGGCGGCAAAGCCTGGGTTGACTGTCTGGTCCATCACCGTTTTCACCTGCCAGACGAAGGCCACAGCGATGCAGGTGATGGCGGAAAGAAAAAAAACGCGGCCTTTGAAAAAAGGCTTTTGAAAGCCTGCCGCCAGCCCGGCCAGCATGCCCAGCGATATCCAGAAAGAGGAGTCTATAGCGCGGCAAACGGGCGTATGGTGGGTTATTCCCAGGAAAAGCCACATCAATCCGGAAAAAAGAAGGGCTGCCGCAAGCGTCTTTTGTCCGGCTGCCGGGCCGGACTTGATATAGCGGTATCCGGCGAAAAGCGTCAGCAAAACGAAAGAAAAGAAAAGCCCGAAGCCGATCAATCCCTGGTCAGCGAGGAGCTCGGCGTATATGGAATGGGCCGATTCATGCGTGGCAAAGCCCACGTCTTCCCAGTTTGTATAGTCGGCGGAGAAAAAGTCCCAGAAAAGCGCCGTGAACCGGCCGAGGCCTACCCCCAAAAGCGGCGAGAAGATGAACATCAGCGCCGCGGTGTGCCAGAGGAAAAGCCTCGGTTCGAGGATGACGTTAGCCCGCATGAAATACAGGGGATCATCTATATACATCCATGAATTTTTTATCAATTCCCAGCTTAACCTGCCGAATATCTCCTTCTGGAAACGCTCGGAGGCCATATTCGTGGCCAGCGCCGCTCCTATGATGACGGCGAACACCGCCAGACCTGCGGCAGTGGTCAGCGTAGAACCCTTTATTCGCCCCTTGAGCGCAGGCAGGATTATCAGCGCTATCAAAATCAGCACCGCCAGATAAAGGGCGATGGCAGCGGTGCGAAGCCCCCCCTGGATGACGCAAAAGCCGATTGCCGCCGTGATCGCGGAGTAAAACGCCACGGTGAAGGGCCTGGACTTGCCGAGCCACGCAAGTCCCGCGGCCAGCGGGAGGGCGAGCAGAAGATATTGGTTGAAGAAATGGAGCGCGTATGAAAATCCGGTTATGGAGTCCCCATACTTGCCCACAAGGGAGAGCCCAAGGTAGCGCCATTTATCAGGATTATGGGGGACGGCGCCGTAGGCCAGCAAGACTGCTATCAAGCATATTGCGCCCGCAAGCGCCACGTACGCCGAAAGCAGCTTTCGCAAATATGATGGCCCTGCCTGGGAGGTAATGTGGCAAGCCACGGCGAAAAGCCCCAGCCCCGAAACAAGGTTCATCAATGTCCGCAGATAATTAACGCGAGGTATTGGGTGCGCGGCCAGCCAGTTGGCCGCCTGCTCCGAAAATCCGACGGCCCAAAACTCATAGTAAAACTCTTTTCCGTCAATTGGGACGCTGGCGGCGGAGGCTATTATCAGAAGCGCGATCAAGCGGCCGGATGGAATTTCAAACCGCCATCCACGCAATAACCGATGGGCAAGGGCGGACGTAAGCGCGCCGTATATCAGGATTTCTGTAATCCAGTAATACGGCCACCCGCTTTCCCCGAGGAAAAACGGGGTGGCCAGCAACGTGAAGGCAAGGCCGTTGGCGGGATTTGCCGCCGTTGCCACCACAAAGGCGGCAATGGCAATCCCCGCAGCCCATTTTTCCGGCAGGGCGAAGAAATATGCTCCGGATCCTATCAAGGCGAACAGGCAAAGCATCCAGTAAGGATTGATCAATAATCCGGCTGAAGAGCTTTTCCCGTCCTGGGCGGTCATCTGTTGAGCTCCGGGGATGCGGTCATATTGGCCACGATATCAGCGAGGTCTCGGCCATTGGGGCCTAGGATACGCCGTTTATGATGAAGGGGGTGGAATTTTCCCATTCGGTGTCGAAGTCCCATAGCGAGACAAAAAAGAGGATGTAGTTGAACGGTGGAATAAGCTTGATGGACTTCATCTCGCATCTGACCATGAAATAATAGCGCGCGCCTTGCTTGAGGTTGGACACGGGCCCCATGTCCACACCTTCAAGGCGGGTCATCCATTTTTCCATTTGCTCATAATCGCCCATGGCCGGTTCCTGCGCCTGCTGGCCGTCTGCCTGCGTTGGCTGGTCCTTCGCCTTTTCCTTGTTGTACTCCGCGGCCGCCAGCTCCTGTTCGAAAGTCAGGTCCTCGTCATTCTCACCTTTCTTTTCCCACATGAGGTACACCTTGCGCAACGCGTCGAACTTCACCGTCCTCTTGACGGCCAGTTTGCGCGAGGTCTCGTTCCATATAAGCGAGCGGATCCTTTTAAGCTCAATGAAATAAGTGAAAGTCATCGGCATGCCGCTTAGCACGCTTTCCTTGATTTCCCTGGTGAAGGCCCCTTTGAGGATGGCGGAAGCGCCAAGCCTTTCCCCCTGGCCGGAGCGCACCACGTCCACGATGAAAGCGTCCGCCGCCGCCTGCCGGGGATTCCATGCCTGGAGGAACGTAGAAAAGAATATGGCCGCAAACAAGCCCGGGGCCAAGAAATATGACAAGCCGCCGGGACTCTTTTTTCTGACTTTCAAATCTTTAACCGGAAATAATTGGTTTCAACACTAACTTTGCGAACGCAAAAAATCAAGACAAATGCGCATGCAAGCGGGCTCGATGCGCAGTTCAATTCTTGCCAATGCGGGTTGGTGAGGCTAAAATCTAAATCTGGATGTATTCAAGGTGTTCATTATGTTCAAGTCGGCCGATCCGGCGATAAACCGGATCGCGGAAAAAGTTTACGCGGGCGAAAGGCTCTCTTTCGAGGACGGGGTTGCGCTCGACAGGACGGCGGACATGCTGGCGCTTGGCCGGATGGCCAACACCGTGCGCGAGAGGCTCAACGGATCCAGCGCTTATTACATCAACAACCGCCATATAAACCACACGAACCTTTGCGTGAATTCCTGCAAGTTCTGCGCTTTTTCGCGCAAGGAGGGGGACGAGGACGGGTACACCATGTCCGTGGAACGCGTCCTTGAGGAGGCGCATAAATACGACGGGCAAAGTTTCTCGGAGTTCCACATCGTCGGCGGGCTTCATCCCACCATGCCGTACTCGTACTACCTTGAAATGGCGCGAAGGCTCCATGATGACTTCCCGGCGGCGCACATACAGGCCTTCACGGCGGTGGAAATAGCATATTTCGCCAAAATATCCGGCAAAAGCGTGGAGAATGTTCTCGCCGAATTCAGGGACGCCGGTCTGGGCTCGTTGCCCGGGGGCGGGGCGGAGATTTTCGCCGGAAGGGTGAGAAAGAAAATTTGCCCGGAAAAGATAACCGGGGAGGAATGGCTGAATGTCCACAAGGCGGCCCACCGCGCCGGGCTGCGCTCCAACGCCACGATGTTGTACGGCCATATAGAGAAAACGGAGGACCGGGTGGACCATCTTATGCGGCTGCGGAGCGCGCAGGAGGAGACCGGGGGATTTCTCACGTTCATCCCGCTGGCGTTCCATCCGAAGAACACGGACTATGAGAAGCTGCCCCGCACAACGGGGCAGATGGACCTGCGGATGATCGCGCTGGCCAGGCTTATGCTGGACAATTTCCCGCATATAAAGGCGTTCTGGATCATGATCGGGGAAAAGATCGCCCAGCTTTCGCTCTCGTTCGGCGCGGAC
Source organism: Nitrospinota bacterium (assembly GCA_016235255.1). Taxonomy (NCBI): domain Bacteria; kingdom Pseudomonadati; phylum Nitrospinota; species Nitrospinota bacterium. The sequence goes on from JACRLM010000044.1 coordinate 53,840, forward strand.
GACGTGGACGGTACAGTGGTGGAGGAGAAGATCACCCACTCCGCCGGGGCCGAGACCGCGCAACGCATGGCAAAGCGCGGCCTTGAAGCGCTCATCGTCGAGGCGGGGCGCGTCCCTGTGGAGAGGGACACCGTTTACAACCTGGTGACTACCTGATGACGGAAGCTTCGCGCCCGAGGGTGGGATTCCACGATTTTCTCAACTCAAAGCCCATATTGCATCCATTCAGGCACGGCCTTGTGGAAATGCCTTTCAAGCTGATAATAGACACCCCGGCAAACCTGGCCGAAAGGTTCCACGCAGGCGAACTGGACATGGCGCTCGTCCCGTCCATCGAATACGCCCGCAACAAGGACGCGGTGATAGTCCCGGTGGTATGCATCGCCTCCCTTGGCAGGGTGCAGACGGTGCTGCTGTTCTCGGAAAAAGCGGTGGAGGAGGTGGACTCGGTTTGCGTAGATCCTCGCTCGCGCACTTCCGTGGCGATGCTGCGGATACTTTTCAGGGAGAAGTTCGGGAAAGATCCGTCAATAGTCGTCGGCGGGGGAGATCCGGCGAAAATGCTCGACAGCGCAGAGGCCGGCCTTGTTATCGGCGACGCGGCGTTTTCCATCGACCGCGAGAAATATGTGGTCCACGACCTTGGGGAGATGTGGTTCTCGCATTGCGGCAGGCCATTCGTCCATGCGGCTCTTTGCGCCCGGCGCGGGGAGAAGTGGGACCTGGCTATCGCCGCCATCGCCGAGGCAAAGGCGGTCGGGCTGAAGAACAGGGAACTTATCGCCCGCCAGGAGACAAAATCGCACCGCCAGGCGGACGAGCTTTATGATTACCTGACAAAGAACATCCTGTTTGACCTTCAAAGCGAAGAAAAAGAGGGCCTATCCTATTTCCTCTCCGCCGCCCGCGCCATGGGGCTGTGCCAGCGGGACGACCTGGAATTTTACGGCTGACCGGTAAAGTCACTTCTTGAACGCCAATGCCACGGAGTAATGTGTGCGGCCTTGTGACTGTCGTGACGTATAAAAGTGGTGATATTAAACAGGAAAAGCTCTCCGGGGTTGAGGATCATATTATTACAAATGCGTATCGCTCATGGACATGTTATTTACCATTAATTGTTGACATATACTCAATATTTGTAAGAACATTTGGTTGACGGTTGATTTGCAGGGCCAAAAACCTTCGCCGTTGTTGTAGCAACTATTAAACGCTGGATATATGAGATCGTTAATTTGCGGAGAAGATCCTTCTTTCAGGAAGGATGTCACCAGTATATTAACGGCATCCGGCTTCACGGAGTCAATCCCTTTTTTAGTTGAAACTCCCGGCATGACCGTCACGCCGCTTTCACCATTATCTTCCCCGCCAGAGCCCGTTTCATGATCTCACGCAGTTCTGGCAGGTGTTTATAACCGCTCACTTTCCTCAACCTG